>NZ_JBVILR010000014.1:0-4319 GCF_055580265.1 Streptomyces sp. NPDC032091
CAGTGCAGTCGCGAGGGTCTCCAGGTTTGTCGTCACAAACGAACCAACGAGACCCTCGCTTCATGCGCCCGAAGACTTCGGACTTACTCGTCTAGGTGTATCGACCCGCGGCGGGTCAATGCACCTGGACGTCCGCCCGGGTCAGGGTCAGCTTGCCGACCCAGTCGAACTCCTCGGGGTACTCCCACTCCTGAGGGTCCGCGAGGACCGCCGGCAGGTCCGCGCGATCGACCACGGGGCCCGGCCGGAAGCCGGGGGTGCCGTCGGGTGAGGTCCAGGGGACCACCCGGTGCACCGCCACCCACCCCCGGTCGACGAGCCCCAGCAGGACGGGGATCAGGCAGGAGGCCGGCTTCTCCTTGTCCGCCTCCGCCAGGTCGCCCCAGACCCCGGGCAGGATGTCGATCTCCGACGCGTTGAGCACGAACGCGTACTCGTTCTCGGTCAGCGCCTCCCCGTCCATCAGGGCCGCTCCCCCTTGTGCCGGGCGTAATAACGGGCCACCCGCGCCCGGTTCCCGCAGGCCGACGCCACGCACCAGCGGCGCCTGGGGTGCGCCGGCAGGAACAGCAGCACGCAGTCGTCCGCCTCGCAGGCGCGCACCGACGCCACCCGCTCGTCCGTCAGCAGGTCCACCACCGCCTCCGCCAGCTCGGCGGCCAGCCGCGCCGCCGGGGCGGCCTCCCGGTGCGGGGCGGCCACCAGGCCGGTCAGGGCCGACCAGTACACCTCCCGGTGCGCGGGGGCGGCGGCGAGGGCCGCGTTCAGCGCCTCCAGCGCCTGTGCGGGCGGCCGCGCACCGCGCCGCGCCGCGTCCAGCGCAGGCCCGGCGGCCTCCCGCACGGCGTGCGCGGCGGCCACCTCGGCCTCCCCCACCTCGGCGACCCGGCTCAGCCGGTCCCCCTCCACCGCCAGCCAGGCGGCGAGCCCGGCCCGGTCGGCGATGAGATCGCCGGCGTCGGCGGGGCGGGTGTTCAGCAGATCGAGCGCGAGGGGCTCGCCGGTCAACGGAAAGAACGTCACCGGCTAATGCTAGCAAGGGCCGTTGACACATTAGCGATCTCCCGCCGAGACTAATGCCACTGGACCCACTGGAGGCATGTGATGATCGCGCACCGCACCGTAGACGTCGACGGCGTGACCGTGGCCTACCGCGAAAGCGGCCCCGCCGACGGTCCCGTCCTGCTGCTCCTGCACGGCTTCCCCACCGCCTCGCACCAGTTCACCCGCCTGATGGACGCCCTGCGCGACACCCCGTATCGGCTGATCGCCCCCGACTACCCCGGCTTCGGCCGCACCGACACCCCGCCCGGCTTCACGTACACCTTCGACCGCCTCGCCGACATCGTGGAGGGCTTCACCGACGCCCTCGCCCTCGACCGCTTCGCGCTGTACGTCTTCGACTTCGGCGCCCCCGTCGGCCTCCGGCTCGCCACCCGGCGCCCCGAACGCGTCACCGGCCTCATCGTCCAGAACGGCAACGCCTACGACGAGGGACTCTCCGACGCCGCCCGCCAGTTCGCGGGACTACGGCGGGAGGTACCGGGCAACGAGGAACGGGTGCGCCGCCTGTTCACCCCGGAGGGCACCCGCTTCCAGTACGAGACCGGGGTCGCGGACCCCGCCCTGATCTCCCCCGACAACTGGACCCTCGACGTCCACTACCTCGGCCTGCCCGGCCGCACCGACGCCCAGGCCGACCTCGCCTTCGACTACGCCTCCAACTTCGCCCACTACCCGGCCTGGCAGGCCTGGCTCCGCGAATCGGGGCTCCCCGTACTGGTCGTCTGGGGCGCCGGCGACCCCTTCTTCACCCCGGCGGGAGCCAAGGCGTACCTGCGGGACGCGCCGGGCGCGGAGGTCCACGTCTTCGAAGGGGCCGGGCACTTCGCCCTCGAAACCCACCTGAACGACATCGCCCCGCTGATCGCCGACTTCCTCCGCCGCCTCTGACCGTCCCCGGGCCGGGGGGCGGGCTCCCGCTGCGCGGTGCCGACCCCGACCAGCCCCCCCGACCCCGCAACGCCCCGGCCAGGGCGACGGCTATCCCTCCGCCGGCGCCCGCCCCGTGAGCGCCGCCAGGCTGGAGCGGACGTGGTTCATGTGCGCCCGCATCTCCTCCTGCGCCTCCGCGTGCTCCCGCAGGATCCGGTCCGTCTCCCGCACCACCCGCTCCTGCCGCACCCGCGCCTGCGCCACCAGCTCCGCCGCCCGCGCCTCCGCGTCCTCCTGCCCGTGCCGCGCCGACTCCTCCGCCTCCGCGAACCCCCGCCGCGCCTCCGCCAGCCGCCCCTGCGCGTACCGCTCCATCTCCGCGAGCCGCGCCTCCAGCTCCGCCTCCCGCGCCGCCGCCTCCCGCCCGGCCGCGTCCCACCGCTCCGCCTGCTCCTGCTCCCGCTCCGCGAGCAACGCCTGCGCACGCCGGCGCGTCTCCGCCAGCCCCGCCTGCGCCTCGGCCCGCCACCCCGCGGCCTCCTCGCGCGCCTTCGCCCGTACCTCGTCCGCCTCCCGCTGCGCCCGCAGCAACCCCTGCCGCGCCCGCACCTCGGTCTGCTCGCGCACCGCCTCCGCGTCGTGCCGCGCCAGCTCGGACACCCGGTCGGCGTGCGCCTCGGCCGCGGCCGCCGCCTCCAGCGCGTCCGCCCGCGCGTCCGCCCGCAGAACCTCCGCCTCCTCCTGGGCCAGCGCCAGGATCCGCCGGGCGCGCTCGCTCAGGTCGTCGTACGTCTGCGGGGCCAGCGCCGCCACCGCCACGCGCAGCCGCTCCGCCTCCTCCTCCATCCGCCGCGCCAGGACGGTCAGCCGCGCCACCCGCTCCCAGGCCTCGTCCCGGCTGCCGGCCAGCCGGGAGAGGTACCGGTCGACGTCCTCCGGCCGGTAACCGCGGCCTCCGCGCACGGTCGAGAAACCCTGGGGTCCGTGAGGTGACATGGGTGCACTCATCCTGGAAGCGCCTCTCTCGCGGGGATTACCGTCAAGGATGCGTCATTTGGGGCCGGAAGCCTGAATGGCCGGGCCGGGACCCCCACCGAGGGTCCCGGCCCGGCCATTCAACCGATCATCCGGCGCTGCCCGATCAGAGCAGTCCGTCCCACATCTGCTCCAGCAGCACCGACCACCAGCTCTCCGGTGACGCCAGCGCCGCACTGTCGAGCCCCGCCAGATTCGCCTGGAAGTCGACGGTCCAGCGCCCCGCCTGCTCCGGCGTCAGATGCTGCCGCAGCCGCCACATGTGACCCAGCATCGCCAGCGACCGCGCGAACTGCGGCAGGCTCGAATTCACGAACTGCGGCGGCACGGTCGCCCCGCCCGGGCCGGCCTCGACCGGCACCGCGACGATGTGCGCCGTCCCGTACTGCACGCACAGCGCCTTGCCGAAGTCACTGCCGACGACCAGGTACGAACCCGCGTCCGACGCCGGCTGCACCTGCCGCTGCGCGGCCAGCTCCGCCAGCGTCGGCACCGGCTGCCCGGGCACGGCCTGCGCCCAGAAGAACGGCCCGAAATCGACCGGCAGACCCGCCCACATCAGCGTCTGCGCCACGATCTCCGGCACACCCTGGCGCGAGACCGCCCGCTGGTCGAACCGGAACACGCCCTGCGGCCCGAACGCCCCCGCCAGCTCCTGCGCGATCGCGTCCATCGGGATCGCCGGCTGGAGCGGGACCTGCGGCAGCGGCGCACGGACCGGCGCCGGGCGCGCGGGACCGTCCGCCACCTGGTGCAGCTCACCCTGATGGGTGAGCAGGTGCCGCATGCCCTGCTGACGTCCCGCGTGGTCGGTCCCGTACGGGGCCACGCTCGTGATCCGCACCTGAGGCCAGGTCTCCCGGATCATCCGGGCGCAGTAGCCGCCGGGCAGCTCGCAGGAGGCCAGCTCGGTGTGCAGCTCCAGCACCTGCTGCGGCGGCACGTTCATCGCGCGGAGCTCGTACAGGATCTGCCACTCGGGGTGCGGGGTGCCGGGCGCCGAGCGGCGGATGAGCTGCTGCTCGGAGCCGTCGGGCGCACGGTAGCGGAGCACGGCCTGGTAGCCGGGGCCGACCGTGGGCACGCCGGACGGGGCCGGCTGCTGCCCCACCGGACCGCCGGGCGGCGCGGAGGGCGGGCCGGGCGGACCGGGCGGCGGAACGGTACCGGGACCGGCCAGCATCGTCGCGGCGTGCTGCATCCCGCCCCCGGGCGCACCGGGCGCACCGGGAGCGCCGGGAGCGCCGGGCGGGCCGGGCGGCTGCGGCGGCTGCACGACCGCCGGACCCGCCAGCATCGTCGCGGCATGGTCCAGCCCACCCCCGAGCGAACCGGAACCAGGAGCCCCG
>NZ_JBVILR010000014.1:4417-227395 GCF_055580265.1 Streptomyces sp. NPDC032091
GGGCGGCGCGGGCGGACCCACCGGCGCACCAGGCACACCGGGCGGCCCGGGCGGCTGCGGCGGCTGCACGACCGCCGGACCCGCCAGCATCGTCGCGGCATGGTCCAGCCCACCCCCGAGCGAACCGGAACCAGGAGCCCCGGGCGGCGCGGGCGGACCCACCGGCGCACCAGGCACACCGGGCGGCCCGGGCGGCTGCGGCGGCTGCACGACCGCCGGACCCGCCAGCATCGTCGCCGCGTGGTCCAGCCCACCCCCGAGCGAACCGGAACCGGAACCGGGAGCCCCCGGAACCCCGGGCGGCCCCGGAGGCGCGGAAGGCGGCGTCGGCCCACCGGGCGGCGCGGGCGGCGGCGGAACGGTCCCGGGGGCGGCCAGCATCGTCGCGGCGTAGGCCGCACCGCCGGGCGCACCCGGCCCCGAAGGCGCCCCCACGGGCGCAGGCGGCACGGGAGCACCAGGGCCCCCAGACGCCCCGGGCATCCCCGGCGCACCGCCCGCGGACCCCCCGACCGGCCCTCCCGGGCCCGGGGGCACGGGCGGCACCGGACCGGCGCCCTGCGGCGCCCCGCCCGGAACCCCACCCGGCACCCCGGCGGCACCCGCCCCCGAGGCCTCCGCCTGGAGGGCCAGCGCCGGAGCGATCGCGGTCTTCGGCAGCTGGCTGCCACCCGACATCAGCTGGGTCTTGGCCTCCGCGCCGGCCCCGGAGGAAGCCGGGGCGTCGTCGAAGTCGGAGCCCGACAGCGGCGGCGCGAACACCGTCGCGGGCAGCGGTACGGAGCCGTCGTCGGCCCCCGGGTTCACATCCGTCCCGGCCCACGGCGTGGACCCGGCCGGAACCGCGCCGGAAACGGGCCCACCAGCGGAACCACCGAGGGAACCACCGACGGGAGCACCCCCGGAAGCGGAACCCGAGGCAGGACCCGAGGCAGGACCCGAACCCGAACCGGAGCCGGACGCAGCACCCGAACCGGAACCGGACACAGGACCGGACCCCCCGGCCCCCGCCCCCACCACCGGCGGAATCCCCGCCCGATCGGCCGCCTCCTGCAGCCACTCCGGCGGGCTCAGCATGAACGACGTCTGCTCCGAGTCGATCCGCGGCGGCGGAACCGAAGCCTCCGAAGCCGCCGCGGCAGCCGCCCCGTACTCCTCCTCGTACCGCCGGATCACCTCACCCACCGGCAACCCCGGCCACAGCGTCACCTCACCGCTGTCCCGCGCGATGACCAGCCGCTGCCGGCCGCCACCCGACACCGGAGCCCCGGCCCGGTCCTCCGCCCACACCACGAAGCCCAGCCCGAACTCCCGGACCCGCACCTCACGGTGCTGGTACCCGGGCACGTCCCCGTTGATCCACTCTTCGGCGCGCTCCTGCGCCTGCGCGAACGTCACCACGACGCGCTCACCCCTCACCCATGCCGGCGTCAGACACCGGAACCGACCCCGACACTGCAACCGACCGCGCGAATCCGCCGTCCACCATCAGACCGGCCACCGTCTCCAGCTCCGGCGGGTTCCCCGCCAACCGCTCCAGGAAGGCATCGAAATCGGCACCGCACGGCAGCAACAGCCGCTCCACACGCTCCTGCACCGACCAGCCGTCCCGGTCGCGCGCGTCGTCGTACGGGGAGAACCAGACGGAACCGACCCGGTCCCCCCGCACCTTCACCGCGAGCAGCCCGCCCTGCACGAAGGCCACGCACAGGTAGTCCTTCGTCAGGTGGTCCCGCAGACACTTGTTGATGTAGACGAGGTCGTTGACCGCCGCCTCCTCACGCACCGTGAAGAACGGCTGGTCCACCAGCATCCCCAGCTCCACGAACAGCCCCGCGCCCACCGGCGCGCACCCGCCCGCCGCCTTCAGGAACGAGCGGTACGCCTCCGGAAGCCGGTACCCGAGGTCCTCCTCGACGCCCTGGACCTGCGCCTCCGACACCGACACCAGGGACTTCGGCAGCCCCAGGTGCACCGGCCGCACCTCCTGGAGCGGCCGCCCGCCACGCTTCTCGTGGTCCACCGGAGCCGTCGCCAGACCCGCGTGATGCCGCAGCAGCGCCTTCACCTCGACCGGGACCAGCTCCATCCGCCGCGAACCCGCCACGTGGTGCCAGGTCCAGCCGTGCGGCGTCGCCACCGGCCCGACCGTGTCCCACAGCGGATGCCCCGCCGCCCGCATCGCCGCGTTCGCGGACACGCAGTCCGTCAGCCGCAGCTCGTCCGCGCCGAAACCCTCCGGGGGCTCGGCGATCTCCACGGCCGCACGCGCGTACCGCGAGAAGTCGGGGTGACCGTCCCCGTCCATCCGCACACCGTGGGGATGCCGAGCGGCCCGGACCGGGTCCGGGAAATGCACGACCTGCCCCGAGTACGCGGCGTTGGGTGGCACGGCCTGCTGCCCGAGCCGACCTGTCGTCATGGTGGTGGCCCCCTGCTGGATCTGGCTGGTTCACCACAGCCTATGTGCTCGGGCAAGACCCTCACCCGCCCCCGATCCCCACGGGGGCGCGCGGGGCGGGAACATCCGAATTGATACGAATATTCGACCCCGCTTCCACGTGACAGCGGACATTTGACAGGCTGTCCCCGCAGCACGGGGGCGTGCGCGACAGCGGCCACCACCGCCGCCACGGGAGGGAAAGGCACCATGCAGACAGCGACCACGCACAATGCGGGCATGCACCACGCGGCACCCGGCGCCGACCGTGGGCAGAGCACCGAAGCCGGCCCCGCCGGCCCCGCAGGCGACCCCCGCCTGCGCTGGAGCACCGCGACCGGCCCCCACACCCCACCCGTGCTCCGCTTCCGCCGCGACGGCATCCTCCCCACCGTCGCCGCCGCCCTCTCCGTACGCGGCGAAACCCTCACCGGCACCGCCGGCAAGGGCGACCGGCCACCCGTGCTCCACCCGCTCGTCCAGGACTTCCTCGACACCCTCACCAGCGGCCAGCGGGAACGCTTCACCGGCCGCTGCCCCGAAGCGATACTCCTCTCCCGCCACCTCACCACCGTCGAAGGCGCCCGCAGCAGACGCGCCTCCCGCAAACCCCTCACCGCGAGCGAAGCCCGCCGCGCCCTGAAACACTCCAAGATCACCGCACGCCGCATCCGCGAGGACGGCGACCCCCTCCACGGCAGCTACGCACCCCCCTGCCGCTCCTGCGACGCCCTCCTCAACCACTTCGGCGTACGCCCCGTCGACCTCACCCAGCCCGAGTAGCCACCATGACCGCCTCCTCAGCCTCCGCAGCCGCCTCGGCCACACCGGCACCCCGGAACCCCGCCGCCGGCCCCACCGTCGCCGCCTCCTACGGCCGCTCCTCAGCCAACCGCTTCCCCGTCGGCGTCGACGCCGCCCTGCGCACCGCCGGCTGGGAACCCGGCCGCTGGGACATCAAACAGGCCGAATACTGGGCCGACGCCCTGCGCGACCACACCACCCCCGCCGGCCACCGCCACACCGTCTTCCCGGCCGCCGTCGAAGCCTGGGCCGAATTCGGCGGCCTCACCATCACCGCCCCCGGCCCCGGCCGCCAGATAGCCCCCACCCCGGTCCGCCTCGACCCCCTCACCGGCCTCCACCTCGCCCGCACCTTCGCCGACCTCGGCCGCGCCCTCTCCACCCAGCTCTGCCCCCTCGGCTCCGACACCGCCGGCGGCGCCCACCTCGCCATCGACCGCGAAGGCCGCACCTACCTCGTCGACCACACCGGCGACTGGTACCTCGGCACCACCCTCGACGAGGCCCTCACCCTCCTCCTCACCGGCCTCCAGCCCGCCCGCCTCACCACCGCCTGACCACCCGCCCGGGGGCGGGACTACCGGAACGGCAACACCGCCGACACCCTGAACCCGCCCCCCTCCGTCGGACCCGACACGAACACCCCGCCCAGCCCCAGCACCCGCTCCCGCATCCCGACGAGGCCGTTCCCCCCACTGGGCAGATCCGCACCCCGCGCCTCCCCCTCACACGGCCCGTTCTCCACCTGCATCGCCACCTCCCCCTCCCGATGCGCCAGCCGGACGACCACCCGCGCACCCGGCGCGTGCTTGTGGCAGTTCGTCAACGCCTCCTGCACCACCCGGAACGCCGTCTGCTCCACCTCCGCCGGATACGCACACCGCTCCCCCTGCACCACCACCTCCACACTCATCCCCGCCGCCCGCGACTGCCCCACCAGCACCTCCAGCTCCGCCAGCGAAGGCCCCTCCTCCACCACCGGAGCCACCCCAGCCACCCCGGCCGCCACCGAAGCCACCGGAGCCACCGCCCGCACCGGCTTCTCCGACGCCCGCAACACCCCCAACATCTCCCGCAGCTCCGTCAACGCCTGCCGCCCCATGTCCCCCACCAGCGCCGCGTTCCGCACCGCCTTCTCCGGGTCCTTCCCCGCCACCGCCTGCAACGCCGCCGCATGCACCACCATCAACGACACCCGGTGCGCCACCACGTCGTGCATCTCCCGCGCGATCCGCGTCCGCTCCTCCTGACGCGCCCACTCCGCCCGCTCCTCCGCCCGGTCGGCCAGCAGCGACAGCTCCCGCTCCAGCGAGTCCGCCCGCTCCTGCAGGCTCTCCATCAGCCGCCGCCGCGCCCCCACGTACAGCCCGAGCAGCACCGGCGGCACGGTCAGCGCCACCGCCATGAACGCGGACAGCACGAAAACCAGCGCGCCCTCCCCGTCCACGTCCCCCCGCGTCCGCAGATACGTCACGACGAACGTCCCCGCCAACGACATCGAGGCCAGCGTGGCCGTGATCCGCCGCGGCACCTCACAGGCGGCCAGCGTGTACAGCCCCACCACCCCGAGCAGGAACCCCATCGCCGCCGGCGTCACGGCGATCCCGACCAGCACCACGGCGATCGGCCACCGCCGCCGCAGCACCAGCACGGCCCCCACGACGACCCCGAACACCACCCCCAGCGCCACCGGCAGCCCGGCCTCGTGCGCGAAAGGAACCCCCTCCAGGGCGCACTCGACGGCGGACACCACCCCCAGCCCCGCATCGAGCACGGCCCCCCGCCGCCGCTCCCACCACCAGGGCCCGTCCCGCCCCACCCCGTCCGTCTCATCCCCCGTACTGGTCATACCGCCCAGCGTACGCAGCGCGCCTGGCACGGGCGCGAACGGAATTCCGGCGAACGCGGGGTAATCGCACGTCCGCGTGAATCGCCCGCGATCCGAGACCTGAATCCCACATTCCGGACGACAGTGGCGACATGAGCAAATACGCCGACTTCGAGGGCCTCCGCGCCCAGGCCGTCACCCTCCGCCGCGAAGGCCTCAGCCGCCGCCAGATCCGCGACCGCCTACAGGTCGACAACAACGACATCCTCAACCGCCTGCTGGAGGGCGAGCCGGCCCCCGAGTGGACGAAGCGCCCCAACGCGAAGGACGACCTCCGCGACCGGGCCCGCGAGCTCCGCCTCCAGGGCATGACGTACGACCAGATCCAGGTCGAACTGGGCTGCTCGAAGAGCTCGATCTCCCTGTGGGTCCGCGACCTGCCGAAGCCGGAGCGGCGCTCACCGGCAGAGCAGGCCCGACTCGCCTCACGCCGACGCTGGGAGCACGAAACCACCGTCCGCAACGAACGGCGGATTCGCACCAAAGAAGCTGCACGAAGCGAGGTCGGCCAGCTGAGCGACAGAGAACTGTTCGTCGCGGGCGTGACTCTGTATTGGGCAGAGGGAGCCAAGGACAAGTCGTACGACCGCCGCGAGAAGGTCCAGTTCGTCAACAGCGACCCAGGAGTCATCGAGGTGTTTCTCGCCTGGCTGGACCTCATCGGCGTCGATAGGGAGCGGATTCGCTATCGCGTGATGATCCATGAATCGGCCGACGTCAAGGCAGCCGAGGATTTCTGGGCCACGTTCGTCGGAGCAGAGCCAACGCAGTTCGCCAGGGCGACCCTCAAGAAGCACAACCCCCGCACCACCCGCAAGAACGTGGGCGAGAACTATCGAGGCTGCCTGGCCCTCTACGTCAGCCAAAGCGCCGACATCTACCGTCGCATTGAGGGCGCCTGGTGCGGCATAGTAGGTGCGTCCAAGCAGAACCGGAAAGATCGAATGTCCGGTTTGGACTGATTAGCCATCCCCTGTGGTGTAATCGGCAGCACTGGGACCTTTGGAGTCCTATGTCCGGGTTCGAGTCCTGGCAGGGGAGCAATGCAGGTTCGGGTCCTGACCTCACGGTCGGGACCCGGCTTCGTTTCCGACCTGTGACCCCCCGCTATCCTTCACGGGTCCACCCCCGAAGCCGAAGGGCACACCCGTGAGCGCAACCCGCCCGGCAGCCGTCGTCGTACTCGCAGCGGGTGAGGGCACCCGCATGAAGTCCGCGACGCCCAAGGTTCTGCACGAGATCTGCGGGCGCTCGCTCGTCGGTCACGTGGTCGCCGCCTCCCGCGAGCTCGACCCGACCCACCTCGTGGTCGTCGTGGGCCACGCCCGCGAGCAGGTGACCGCGCACCTCGCCGGCATCGACGCCGGCGTCCGCACCGCCGTCCAGTACGAGCAGAACGGCACCGGGCACGCCGTCCGGATGGCCCTCGAAGAGCTCGGCGGCCAGCTCACCGGCACCGTCATCGTCGTCTGCGGCGACACCCCGCTGCTCACCGGCGAGACCCTGCGCGCCCTCGCGGCCACCCACGAGGCCGACGGCAACGCCGTCACCGTCCTCACCGCCGAGGTCCCCGACTCCACCGGTTACGGCCGCATCGTCCGCGACCCGCAGACCGGCGCCGTGACGGCCATCGTCGAGCACAAGGACGCCACCGACGCCCAGCGGGCGATCCGCGAGATCAACTCCGGGGTCTTCGCCTTCGACGGCGCCCTCCTCGCCGACGCGCTCGGCAAGGTCCGCACCGACAACAGCCAGGGCGAGGAGTACCTCACCGACGTGCTCGGGATCCTGCGCGAGGCGGGTCACCGCGTCGGCGCGGCGGTCGGCAGCGACCACCGGCAGATCCTCGGGATCAACAACCGCGTCCAGCTCGCCGAGGCCCGTGCGCTGCTGAACGCGCGCCTGTTGGAGCAGGCCATGCTCGCGGGCGTGACCGTCGTGGACCCGGGCAGCGTGTTCGTGGACGTGACCGTCACCTTCGGGCAGGACGCGCTGGTCCACCCCGGCACCCAGCTGCTGGGCGCGACGCACATCGGCGAGGGGGCCGAGGTCGGCCCGAACTCCCGGCTGAAGGACACCCGCGTGGGCGCGGGGGCCCGGGTGGACAACACGGTGGCGGACGGGGCGGTCGTCGGCGACCAGGCCACCGTCGGCCCGTTCGCGTACCTGCGTCCGGGGACGGATCTGGGCGCGAAGGCGAAGGCCGGTACGTACGTCGAGATGAAGAACGCGACGATCGGCGAGGGGACGAAGGTTCCGCACCTCTCCTACGTCGGTGACGCGACGATCGGCGAGTACACGAACATCGGCGCGGCGAGCGTCTTCGTGAACTACGACGGCGAGCACAAGCACCACACCACCGTCGGCTCACATTGCAAGACGGGTTCGGACAACATGTTTGTGGCTCCGGTCACCATCGGGGACGGCGCCTACACGGCTGCCGGATCGGTGATCACGAAGGACGTTCCGGCGGGTGCGCTGGCCGTGGCCCGCGGCCAGCAGCGGAATATCGAGGGTTGGGTGGCCCGCAAGCGGCCCGGCAGCGCTGCCGCGACGGCGGCGCAGTCCTCGTCCGACAAGGACTCCGGCCACCACTGAGGTGAACTGACCGGAAACGAGTACGCCCGGGACGGCGTACCGTGATAGGTGCACGCAATTCGGCTGGCTCACCGTGTGCGGGACGGACGTACACGGGGGCGAGCAGCTTTTCACACGTCTGAGGAGACAGTGCTGTGACCGGGATCAAGACGACCGGCGAGAAGAAGCTGATGCTCTTCTCCGGCCGCGCCCACCCCGAGCTGGCCGAGGAGGTCGCGCACCAGCTGGGGGTCACCCTGGTGCCGACCAAGGCTTTCGACTTCGCGAACGGCGAGATCTACGTCCGCTTCCAGGAGTCGGCGCGTGGCGCGGACTGCTTCCTGATCCAGAGCCACACGGCTCCGATCAACAAGTGGATCATGGAGCAGCTGATCATGATCGACGCGCTGAAGCGCGCGTCGGCTCGTTCCATCACGGTGATCGTGCCGTCGTACGGCTACGCCCGTCAGGACAAGAAGCACAAGGGTCGTGAGCCGATCTCGGCGCGTCTGGTGGCGGACCTGCTGAAGACGGCGGGTGCGGACCGGATCCTGACGGTCGACCTGCACACGGACCAGATCCAGGGCTTCTTCGACGGTCCGGTGGACCACCTGTCGGCCCTGAACGTCCTCGCGGACTACGTGGGCGCGAAGGTGGACCGTACCAAGCTGACGGTGGTGTCCCCGGACGCCGGCCGTGTGCGGGTGGCGGACCGCTGGTGTGACCGTCTGGACGCGCCGCTGGCGATCGTGCACAAGCGCCGTGACAAGGACGTCGCCAACCAGGTGACGGTCCACGAGGTCGTCGGCGAGGTCAAGGGCCGCGTCTGCGTGCTGGTCGACGACATGATCGACACGGGTGGCACGATCTGCGCGGCGGCCGACGCGCTGTTCGCGCACGGTGCGGAGGACGTCATCGTGACGGCGACGCACGGCATCCTGTCGGGTCCGGCTGCCGACCGTCTGAAGAACTCGAAGGTCAGTGAGTTCGTCTTCACGAACACGCTGCCCGATCCGTCGGACCTGGAGCTCGACAAGATCACGGTCCTGTCGATCGCGCCGATGATCGCCCGTGCGGTGCGCGAGGTGTTCGAGGACGGTTCGGTGACGAGCCTGTTCGAGGAGCAGCAGTAGGCCTGAGGGCCCTGCGCTAGATCCTTTTGGGCGCGGCCTCCCCGCCGGGTACACTCGATGAGTTGCTCGGCGAGGGAGGCCGTACCTGTTTTCCGGTACGGATGCTCCGTTATCGACGCGCTCTTCGTAGCAGGCCGTTTCGGCCGGGTGACTTCTGTCCGTTTCGTCACCCCACGAGGAGTGAGCATGTCCGAGATCAAGCTTTCCGCGCAGCCCCGCGACACCTTCGGCAAGGGCTCTGCCCGCCAGTCCCGTCGTGACGCCCTGACCCCGGGTGTCATCTACGGTCACGGCACCGCCCCGAAGCACGTCGGCGTCGAGTCCCACGCGCTGATGATGGCTCTGAAGACCCCGAACGTGCTGCTCTCCCTGGACATCGCGGGCGCCGGCACCGAGCTGGTCATCCCGAAGGCCGTGCAGCGTCACCCGCTGAAGCGCAACATCCTGCACGTCGACTTCCTGATCGTCCAGAAGGGCGAGAAGGTCACGGTCGAGGTTCCGGTCGTGACCGAGGGCGACCTGGCCCCCGGTGGCAACCTGCTGGAGACCCTCCTCGCCACCGTTTCCGTCGAGGCCGAGGCCACCCACATCCCGACCGAGATCACCGTCTCGATCGCGGGCCTGGAGGCCGGTGCCACCGTGCACGCCTCGGACCTGGTCCTGCCGGCCGGCACCACGCTGGCCGTCGACGGTGAGACCGCCGTGCTGCAGGTCGTCGCCCCGCAGGCCGAGGAGCCGGCCGCCGAGGCGGCCGAGGGTGCCGAGGCCTGAGCCTCGCCCTTCCCCCTCAGCAGTTGCTGACCGACCGCCGTCCGGCTCCACTGGAGCGGGACGGCGGTCGTTGTCGTTCACGGGATGGAGGAGCTTTTGATGTCGGACGATACGGCGCCGTGGCTGATCGTCGGTCTCGGTAACCCGGGAGCGGAGTACGCCGGCAACCGTCACAACATCGGCTTCATGGTGGCCGATCTGCTGGCCGAGCGGATCGGCGGCAAGTTCAAGGCGCACAAGGCGCGGGCGCAGGTGCTGGAGGGCCGGATCGGTGCTCCGGGGCCGGCGAACCGCCGTGTGGTGATCGCGAAGCCGATGTCGTTCATGAACCTGTCGGGTGGTCCGGTGACGGCGCTGCGCGATTTCTACAAGGTGCCGGTGGAGCGGATCGTCGCGGTCCATGACGAGCTGGACATCGACTACGCGACGCTGCGGCTGAAGCTGGGTGGCGGGGACAACGGCCACAACGGGCTGAAGTCGATGACGAAGGCGATGGGTGCGGAGTACCACCGGGTGCGGTGCGGGATCGGCCGGCCGCCGGGGCGGATGCAGGTGGCGGATTTCGTGCTGAAGGACTTCTCGTCGGCGGAGCGCAAGGAGCTGGACTGGTTCGTGGACCGGTCGGCGGACGCGGTGGAGTGTCTGGTCCAGGAGGGTCTGGAGCGGGCGCAGTCCGCGTACAACTCGTAGGGCGGCTGGATGTACGGGAGCCCCCCGCGCCGGATGGTGCGGGGGGCTCCGTCGTGTCCGGGTGGGTGTCAGCCGGTGTTGCGCAGGCCGGCGGCGACGCCGTTGACGGTGAGGAGGAGGGCTCGGGCCAGGAGCGGGTCGGGGGTTTCGCCGCGGGAGGCGGCGGCGCGCTGGCGGGCGAGGAGGGAGACCTGGAGGTAGGAGATGGGGTCCAGGTAGGCGTCGCGGACGGCGAAGGTCTGCTGGAGGACGGGCTGGGAGTCGAGGAGCTTCTCGCCGCCGGTGATGCGCAGGACCTCGCGGACGGTGAGTTCGTGTTCGGCTTCGATGCGGGCGAAGACGTGCTTGAGGCGGTCGGGGACGAGGGTGTCGACGTAGTGGCGGGCGATGCGCAGGTCGGTCTTGGCGAGGGTCATCTCGACGTTGGAGAGGAAGTTGCGGAAGAAGTGCCACTTCTGGCCCATCTCGCCGAGGGCGTCGTCCTGGCCGGATTCGCGCAGGGCCTTGAGGCCGGAGCCGACGCCGTACCAGCCGGGGACGATCTGGCGGGACTGGGTCCAGCCGAAGACCCAGGGGATGGCGCGGAGGCCGTCGAGGCCGGCGCCGGAGTCGGGGCGGCGGGAGGGCCGGGAGCCGAGGTGGAGGTCGGCGAGCTGGTCGACGGGGGTGGCGGCGAAGAAGTAGGCGGGCAGGTCGGGGTCTTCGACGAGCTCGCGGTAGGCGGAGTGGGCGGCGTCGGAGACGATGTCCATGGCCGCGTCCCAGCGGGTGAGGGCGTCGGGGGACTGGCGGGGCGCGGTGTGCAGGGCGGAGGCCTGGAGGGTGGCCGCGACGGTCAGTTCCAGGTTCTCGCGGGCCAGGGAGGGGACGAGGTACTTGTCGGAGATGACCTCGCCCTGTTCGGTGACCTTGATCTCGCCTTCGAGGGTGCCCCAGGGCTGGGCGAGGATGGCGTCGTGGGAGGGGCCGCCGCCGCGGCCGACGGTGCCGCCGCGGCCGTGGAAGAGGCGCAGGCGTACGCCGTGGCGGTGGGCGACGTCGCGCAGGCGGCGCTGGGCGCGGTGGATCTCCCACTGGCTGGTGGTGATGCCGCCGAACTTGCTGGAGTCGGAGTAGCCGAGCATGACCTCCTGGACGTCGCCGCGCAGGGAGACGAGGCGGCGGTAGGAGGGGTCGGCGAGCATCTCGTCGAGGATGACGTCGGCGGCGCGGAGCTCGTCGGTGGTCTCCAGGAGGGGGACGATGCCGATCTTGGCCCAGCCGGCGTGGAGGTCGAGGAGGCCGGCTTCGCGGGCGAGGACGGCGGCGGCGAAGACGTCGTCGGCGCCCTGGCACATCGAGATGATGTAGGACTCGATGACTTCGGGGCCGAACTTCTCGAAGGCGTCCTTGATGGCGGAGAAGACGCCGAGGGTCTTCTGGCCGGCGGGGTCGAGGGGTGCGGGGGTGGGTGCGAGGGGGCGGCGGGAGCGGAGTTCCTTGGCGAGGAGCTTCTGCCGGTAGTCGCGGGGCATGTCGGCGTAGCGCCAGGATTCCTCGCCGAGGCGGTCGAAGAGCTGGCCGAGGGCGTGGTGGTGGGCGTCGGCGTGTTCGCGGACGTCCATGGTGGCGAGCTGGAGGCCGAAGGCGGCGATGGTGCGGATGGTGCGGTCCATGCGGCCGTCGGCGAAGAGGGCGCCGCGGTGTTCGCGCAGGGAGGTCTGGATGAGGGTGAGGTCGGTGAGGAGCTCGGCGGTGCCGAGGTAGTCGCGGCCTTCCTCGTGGGGGGTGCCCTTGGCGAGGCGTTCGCGGGTGTTGAGGAGCTTCTGGCGGATGCAGGTGGCCTTGAGGCGGTAGGGCTCTTCGGCGTTGAGGCGCTTGTAGCGGGGGCTGATCTCGGGGAGGCGTTCGAGGTCGGCCTGGAGGGAGGTGAGGAGTTCTTCGGTGGCGCCGGTGTAGCGGATGGAGTTGGAGAGCAGTCCGCGCAGGTAGTCGATGAGTTCGAGGGCGTCGGTGATGCCGTGTTCGTGCTGGAGGATCAGGACGTCGCGGGTGACGTCGGGGGTGACGTTGGGGTTGCCGTCGCGGTCGCCGCCGATCCAGGTGCCGAAGGTGAGGGGGCGGGTGCCGGCGGGGAGTTCGACGCCGACGCGCTGGAGTTCGGCGGCGAGGTCCTCCAGGACGTCGCCGACGGCGTTGGCGTGGAGTTCGTCGAGGTAGTAGATGGCGTTGCGGGCCTCGTCGGTGGGTTCGGGGCGGACGACGCGCAGTTCGTCGGTCTGCCAGACGAGGTCGATGTTCTCGGCGAGGCGCAGGTCGTGGCGGCGGCGGTCGCCGGCTCCGGTGACGGGCTCTTCGAGGAGGGCGGCGATGCGGCGGAGCTTGTTGAGGACGCTGCGGCGGGCGGCCTCGGTGGGGTGTGCGGTGAAGACGGGGCGGACGTTGAGGTTCTTGACCGTCTCGCGCAGGTGGTCGGGGTCGGCGTCCTTGAGCATGTCGGCGGTGCGCGCGAGGAGGCCGCCTTCGGCGGCGCGGTGGGCGCGCAGTTCCTTGCCGCGGTGGACCTGCTCGGTGATGTTGGCGAGGTGGAAGTAGGTGGAGAAGGCGCGTACGAGCTTGGCGGCGGTCTCCAGGTCGGTGTCGCCGAGCAGGGCTGCGGCGGCCTCGCCGTCGGTGCGGGTGAGTGCGCGGACGCGTTCGACGAGGTCGAGGAGGTCCTGGCCTTCCTGGCGGACGAGGGTCTCGCCGAGGAGGTCGCCGAGGCGGCGGATGTCCGCGCGCAGTTCCGCGTTGGCCGTCTGTGCGGCGTCCTTGCGGTCGGACGGGGCGGCGGGCTGGGTGACGGGGGCCTGGGGGGCCTGGTCAGCACTGCTCACAGGTGCGGCTCCTTGCAGTGTTCGAGCGCTACTGGGCTGTGGGCTCCCCGGGGGTGCGCGTGCGGCGGTGCCGCTCGTGGGTGCGCAGCCCGGGCTGCCCGTGCGGACCGCGCTGTCCGACGACACCAGGATAGGCGGCGTGTCCCTGTGCCCTGGCAGAGCGTGCCCGTGTGCTGGCGGGGCGGCGTGGTGCGGGGGGTGGTGGGGCGGGTCGGGGGTGTGGTGCTGGCGTGCTCCTCTTGCCGGGCGCGAGGGTTTTGCCATACTTACGTTGCCGTAGGTTACGGGTCCGTAGGTCGTGGGTCGTGACCGGGGCACCTGCCGGCTTCTCACCCCCCAGGGGATCCCTGATGACTGTCAGTCCCGATCTGATGGAGGGCGCTTCGGCGTCTTCCGGTACACCGGCACCGTCCGCGACGCGCGGCGGTGAGCAGAAGCGCTCCGTGGAGCAGGTGGCGCTGCTGCTGTTCATCACCGTGCCGTTCCTGGCGCTGCTGGCGGTGGTGCCGCTGGCCTGGGGCTGGGGGGTGAGCTGGCTGGATCTGGGCCTGATGGTGTTCATGTACTTCCTGGCGTGCCATGGGATCACCATCGGGTTCCACCGCTATTTCACGCACGGTTCCTTCAAGGCGAAGCGGCCGCTGCGGATCGCGTTGGCGGTGATGGGGTCCCTGGCGGTGGAGGGGCCGCTGGTGCGCTGGGTGGCGGACCACCGCAAGCACCACAAGTTCTCCGATCACGAGGGTGACCCGCATTCGCCGTGGCGGTTCGGGGAGACGGTGCCGGCGCTGATGAAGGGCCTGTGGTGGGCGCACATCGGCTGGCTGTTCGACGAGGAGCAGACGGACCAGCAGAAGTACGCGCCGGATCTGATCAAGGATCCGGCGATCCGGCGGATCAGCCGTGACTTCGTCTACTGGACGGTGCTGTCGCTGGCGATCCCGCCGCTGGTGGGGGGTCTGGTGACGATGTCGTGGTGGGGGGCGTTCACGGCGTTCTTCTGGGGTTCGCTGGTGCGGGTGGCGCTGTTGCACCATGTGACGTGGTCGATCAACTCGATCTGTCACGCGGTGGGCAAGCGGCCGTTCCGGTCGCGGGACCGCAGTGGGAACGTGTGGTGGCTGGCGGTGCTGTCGTGCGGGGAGTCCTGGCACAACCTGCACCACGCGGATCCGACGTCGGCGCGGCACGGGGTGCTGCGGGGGCAGGTGGATTCGAGTGCGCGGCTGATCCGCTGGTTCGAGCTGGCGGGCTGGGCCTCGGACGTGCGGTGGCCGTCGGGGGCGAGGATCGACGCCCGGCGCAGGGCCACGACCTCGAACGCGGCATGATGGGGGACGTGGCGATCGACGGCAGCACTACCAGCAGCGACAAGCCCAGGCGAGGCCGCCGGGTCCGGATGACGGGCGCCGAGCGGCGCCAGCAACTGCTGGACATCGGCCGCGCCCTGTTCGCCGAGAAGGGGTTCGAGGGCACGTCGGTGGAGGAGATCGCGGCGAAGGCCGGGGTGTCGAAGCCGGTGGTGTACGAGCACTTCGGTGGCAAGGAGGGGCTGTACGCGGTCGTCGTGGACCGTGAGATGCGCCAGTTGCTGGACGGGGTGACGGGTGCGCTGACGGCCGGGCATCCGCGGGAGCTGCTGGAGCAGGCGGCGTTCGCCCTGCTGGACTACATCGAGAACTACACGGACGGTTTCCGGATCCTGGTGCGGGACTCTCCCGTGGCGCAGTCGACGGGCACGTTCGCGTCGCTGATCAGTGACATCGCCACGCAGGTGGAGGACATCCTGGGTCTGGAGTTCAAGGCGCGGGGGTTCGATCCGAAGCTGGCGCCGCTGTACGCGCAGGCGCTGGTGGGGATGGTGGCGCTGACGGGGCAGTGGTGGCTGGAGACGCGGCGGCCGAAGAAGGCGGAGGTGGCGGCGCACCTGGTGAACCTGGCCTGGCACGGGCTGGAGAACCTGGAGGCCCGGCCGCGGCTGGTGGGCCACCGCAAGAGCTGACGCGCGGACGCACGCGCGGGCGGGCGGCGCCCCGTCACCGGTTCTCCGGTGACGGGGCGCCGTCGTATGGGGTCCGCCGTCCGGGGCGGGGGTGTTCAGTGGCCGGTGAGGGGTTCCAGGAATTCCAGCCGGTTGCCGACGGGGTCGTGGGAGTAGAAGCGCCGGTGGCCCGGGAGGTTGTCGTCCCAGACGACGTCCGCTCCCCGTTCGCGGAGTCTGCCGGCGTACTCCTCGATGCCGGTCACGCGCAGTCCGGGGTGGGCCTTGCGGGCGGGCCGGAAGTCCTCTTCCACTCCCAGGTGCAGCTGTACCGCGCCCGCGGCGAACCAGCAGCCCCCGCGCGCGGCGAGGACGGGGGGTTTGGAGATCTCGGTCATGCCCAGGACGCCTTGGTAGTAGGCGCGGAGCCGTTCCTCCGATCCGGGGGGTGCGGCGAGTTGGACGTGGTCGACGGCGGTCAGCACGGTCAGGCCTCCCTGCGGGCGATGGCGAAGATGCGGCGGAAGGGGAAGACGGTGCCCCGGGGTCCGTGGGGGTAGGCCAGGCGCAGGGCTTCGCGGTATTCGGCGAGGAACCGTTCGACGGCGTCGCGGTCGTCGCCGAGGGCGGTGAGCACGGGGCGCAGGGCGGTCCCCTTGACCCAGTCGAGGACGGGGTCGGGGCCCTGGAGCATCTGGTGGTAGGTGGTCTCCCAGACGTCGACGGCGCAGCCGAGTTCGGTGAACCGGGCGAGGTACTCGGCGGGTTCGAGGAGGTGGACGTAGCGGGCGCCGTGTCCGCCGAGGCGCTCGCGCCAGCGCGGGGTGTCGCAGAGCTCGGCGAGGAGCCGGTGGCTGGGGGCGGTGAAGTTGCCGGGGATCTGGAAGGCGAAGGTGCCGCCGGGCCGCAGGCCGTTGATCCAGGCGGCGAAGGAGCCGGGGTGGCTGGGCACCCACTGGAGGGCGGCGTTGGAGACGATCAGGTCGTACGTCTCCTCGGGCATCCAGGTGGCGATGTCGCCGTGGCGGAAGTCGAGGTGGCCGCCGCCGGGGGTGGGGCCGGCGTACTCGGCGTCGGCGAGGCGGAGCATCTCGGGGGAGAGGTCGAAGCCGGTGATGCGGGCCTCGGGCCAGCGGTCGGCGAGGAGGGCGGTGACGTTGCCGGGGCCGCAGCCCAGGTCGGCGATGCGCGCGGGCCGGGTGGGGAGCTCGGATATGCGCGTCAGGAGGTCGAGGAAGGGGCGGGTTCGGTGGCCGGCGTGCCGGAGGTACTGGTGGGGGTCCCAGACGGGTGCGGACGGGTTGGAGCCGTCCATGGCGTGGGGGCGCACGGCCGGCGCGGTGTCGGAATGCATGTTCGAGCCTCCCTACTGGTGGGGCGGTCGGAAGCGGAAGCTGTTCCGGCCCCCTCCATGCCCCGTGCTCCGTCAGAGTATATCTCGATATCAAGATTCTTGAGTTGAAGAGACTTCATGTCGACAGACCCCGTACACTGATCGGCATGGAGGACGAGGTCGACCGACTGGTCGCGGCATGGCGGCGAGAGCGCCCTGACCTCGACGTGGAACCGCTCGAAGTGCTCAGCCGCGTGAGCCGGCTCGCGCGCCACCTCGACCGCGCCCGCAGGCTGGCCTTCTCCGAGCACGGTCTCGAACCGTGGGAGTTCGACGTCCTGACCTCGCTGCGGCGCGCCGGGGCCCCGTACCAGCTCTCCCCGGGGCAGTTGCTGACCCAGACTCTCGTCACCTCCGGCACCATGACCAACCGCATCGATCGGCTGGCCAAGAAGGGCCTGGTCGAACGGCTGCCGGACCCCAGCGACCGGCGCGGGGTGCTGGTACGCCTGACCCCCGAGGGGCGCGACCGCGCCGACCAGTCCCTGGCCGGGCTGCTGGCCCAGGAACGGGCGATCCTGGCCCAGCTCTCCGCGGCCCAGCGGGTCGACCTGGCGGGCCTGCTACGCCAGTTGACCGCTCCGTTCGACAACATCCCCGGCTAGCTCCGCCGGCCGTACGCCGGCCCGCCGGGCCAGCGCCACGGCCGCCAGGGTGGAGTGCACGCCGAGCTTGCCCAGCACGTTCTGCATGTGGGTGCGGACGGTGTGCGGGGACAGGAACAGCCGCGCCGCCACGTCCTTGCGGCCCAGTCCCGCCACCATGCAGCGCAGCACCTCGTGCTCGCGCGGGGTGAGGGACCCCACGAGCCGTTCGCTGTCGGTGCGGTGCTTGCGGGCGGCCGTCAGCTCCCGCAGCACCCCGGTGAGCAGCGCGGGCGCGAGGTGCGTCTCCTCGCGCAGCACCCCCCGGATCACGGCGAGCAGCCGCGACAGCGAGCAGTCCTTCGCCACCCAGCCCGACGCCCCGGCCTGCAGGGCCAGGGCGGCCCGGCGCGGGTCGTCCCGCTCGGCGAGGACCACGGTGCGCAGGCCCGGGTGGGCGGTACGCACCGCGGCGACCAGCGCGATGCCGTCCGCCGCCGGGGCGGACGGGATGCCGGACGGGATGCCGTGCGCGCGCTGGCCGGGTACGGGCAGGGCCGCGCCCGTGGCCGTACCCGTGCCGGAGACGGCACCGGGCGGCCCGGGCGGGCCGGCCGCGCCGGGCGGCCCGGCTGCGCCGAGGTCGGCGTCGACGAGCAGCACGTCGAAGCGCCGGCCTTCCGCGGCCGCCCGTTCGAGACAGCGCTGGGCCGCGGGACCGCTGCCGGCCGCGGACACGTCCACGTCCGGCTCGGCCGCGAGCGCGGCTGCGAGAGATTCGGCGAAGATGCGGTGGTCGTCGACCACCAGGACCCGGATACGAACCACAAAACCCCCAAGGGTCGGGGAACGGACGACTACGGGTACGACGCCCGGGCCGGGTGGCTCCCAGGCCGCCGCGGCCGCCGCCGCGACATCTGTGACACCTACCCGGGACCGGACGCCGTACCCGGCGTGTCTCGACCCCTGAATCAACACCGGCCCCCACCGGCGTCACGCTTCAGCGTAGAGCGGGCGGCGTTCCGTGGTTGGCCGAATAGCAGAAGTTTTCCGAGCGATTTTCGGGTCGCGGGCTCCGCAACGGCCCTCCGCGTGGCCTGATTTCGCCTGCCCGGAAGGCCGGGAGCGTGATTTTCCGACCGGCGCGTGCCCCGGGCAGTTGCACGGGGTCCATTTCACCCGGCGTACGCACGCCGAGCGCCCGCGCAGAGCGCCCGTCCACCGCGCCCGCCGGATACGCGTGCGCCCCCCGCACCGGAGGGGGCGGGGGGCGCTGCGGGGCGCCGGGAGACCGGCGCACGGGGGGCGCGGGGGGCGCGTCAGGCGCGGCGCTCGCGGGCGAAGTTCCAGGCGTCCGTCACGATGCCGGTGAGGTCCGAGCGGGTCGGCACCCAGCCGAGGCGCTCGTGTGCCGTGCGCGCGGAGGCGACCAGGACCGCCGGGTCGCCGGCCCGGCGCGGGGCGACGACCTCGGGGATGTCCCGGCCGGTGACCTTGCGGACCGTCTCGATGACCTCGCGCACCGAGAAGCCGCTGCCGTTGCCCAGGTTGCAGATCAGGTGCTCGCCCCCGGCCGCGACGCGCAGCGCCGCGAGGTGGGCCTCGGCGAGGTCGGCGACGTGGATGTAGTCGCGCACGCAGGTGCCGTCGGGAGTCGGGTAGTCCTCGCCGAACACGGAGATGGACTCGCGCTCCCCCAGCGCGACCTGGAGGACGAGGGGGATCAGGTGGGTCTCGGGGTCGTGGCGCTCGCCGAACTCCTTGTAGGCCCCGGCCACGTTGAAGTAGCGCAGCGAGACCGCCGCGAGGCCGTGCGCCGCGCACTCCCCCGCGATCATGTGGTCGACGGCCAGCTTGGAGGCGCCGTACGGGTTGGTGGGGGAGGTCACCGAGGTCTCGGTCAGCGCGCCCTCGGCGGGCTCGCCGTAGGTGGCGGCGGTGGAGGAGAAGACGAGCGTGCGCACCCCGGCCTCGCGCATGGCGTTGAGCAGGGCGAGGGTGCCGCCGACGTTGTTGTCCCAGTACTTGCCGGGGTTCACGACGGACTCGCCGACCTGGGAGGAGGCCGCGAAGTGCAGGACGGCGTCGTAGGAGGCGTCCAGGTACCGGCCGGCGTCCTGGATGCGGCCGTTGACGAGGGTGGCGCCGGCGGGGACGCCCTCCCCGAAGCCGGTGGAGAGGTCGTCGAGGACGGTGACCTCGTGTCCGGCCTCCAGCAGATGGGCGGCGACGACGCTGCCCACGTATCCGGCACCACCGGTGACCAGGTACTTGCTCACTCGTACTCCTACCTCTCGCGGACGCACGCGGCTGCGCGTGCTGGTGTCTGGCTTACCGGATTCCGCGCTTCCGGGGAAATCGTCCGCCCGTGCGGGTCAGCCCGCGGCCGGCTGCGGCCCGTCGACGGGCTCCTGCGGCCGGCGCGGTACGGGCGGCGCGGCCCGGTCGAGGAGTCCGGTACGGGCGGCCAGTGCGGCGGCCTCCAGCCGTGAGCCTACGCCCAGCTTCATCAGCACCCGCTGGACGTGGGTGCGGGCGGTGCTCGGGGCGATGTCCATGCCGGCGGCGATCAGCCGGGTGTCCTCGCCCTCGGCGACCCGCACCAGGACCTCCACCTCGCGCGGGGTCAGCAGCCGCAGCAGCCGGGTGCCCTCGTCGTCGGGCTGGGCGGCGGGGTTGAGGAGCTCGGCGAAGGCGCTCTGCAGCAGCTGCGGGGAGATGGCGACCTCCCCGGCCCGTGCCTTGGCCAGGGCCCGCTCGACGCCCTCGATGCGCTCGTCCTGGCGTACGTAGCCCGAGGCGCCGGCGGCGAAGGCCGCGGCGATCCCGCGCGGGCTCGGCACCGGGCCGAGGACCACCACGGCGATCTGCGGGCGCTCGCGTTTGATGCGCATGACGGGTTCGAAGACCCCGGGCTCCGCGGGGGTGGCGGTGCCGAGCAGGCACACCTCCGGGGCGCGGCTGATGACCAGTTCGGCGGCTCCGGCCGCGGGCGCGGCCGCCGCGAGCACCCGGTGCCCGCGTAGTTTCAGGGCCGAGGCGAGCGCCTCGGCCAGCAGACGGTGCTCGTCGACCACCATGACGCGTACGCCCATCAAGGCTCCCACCCCAGATCCTTCTGACCCGGCAAGCTACACGCTTGTTCGACGGGGCGCGGCGGTTACCGCGCGAAAGCCCCCGATCGGTGGGCACCGGCCGGGGGCTTTCGCGAGGGTCCGCGTACGGGTGTCAGTTCGCGGCGAAGGAGACGAACAGGTAGTCCTTCTCCTTGTCGGAGTACGGCTTGCTGGCCAGGCTCTCGGCCAGGAACAGGCGGCCGTTGTGGTAGCGGACCTCGGAGCGGTCCGGGGAGAAGCCCGCCTCCAGGCTCCGGCTGCCGGCCGGGTTCTGCATGAGGACGGTCTCCTTCATCGTCTTGCCGTCGAGGCTGACGACCTGCCCGCCGTTGTCGTACGGGGGCACCTTGTAGGCGATGATGTTCGACCCGTCCATCCGCAGCGGGTACATGACGTACTTCTCGCCCGCGTCGGCGCGGTCGCTCGTCGCCTTGCCGGTCTCCAGGTCGAAGGAGACGATCTCGTTGGTGCGGCCGACGGCGTTGGCGGACGAGTTCTGGTGCTCGTACGTCGGCAGGTAGACCTTGCCGTTGCCGACGACCATGTTGGTGCACTGCTCGACCTCGGTGGCCGGGCACTTGGGCGCGTAGCTGCCGGCGGAGAGGCCGATGCGGGTCTTCAGCTGGCCGGCGTCGTCGAGGACGAAGAGGTCGCTGACGTTGGTGGCGTTCTTCGCGGTGTTGCCGACGTTGGCGGCGATGATGAGCGGCTTGGTGGAGATGATGCCGGCCCATTCGATGCCCGCGGACAGCTTGTACGAGTACTTGGGCGCACCGCTGGCGGGGTCGAGGGCCTGCGCGTAGAGGGTCTCGTCGGCGCTGCCGCCGCACTTGCGCAGGACGGCGAGGGCCTCGCCGCCGGCGTAGCCGAGGTCGTAGCAGCCCTGGGCGTCGGTCTTGGGGGTCCACAGGGGCTTGCCGTCGGCGAGGTTCCAGGCGGCGCCGCCGTAGAGGCCGCCGGCGGCGACGGTCTGGCCGCTGAGGGTGATCTCGGTGAACGCCACGGGCTTGTCGCCGCCGGTGGCGGACTTGGCGGTGGCGGTCCACACCATCTTCCCGGTGTTCAGGTCGATGACGCCGGCCTGGGTGCACTGGGGGTACTTCTTCTCGGCGGTGGCCGGGCCCTCCTGGAAGAGGATGGCGGTCTTGTTGTCGCTGATGTGCCGGGTGGCCGCGCAGACGTTGGCGCCGAGCGGGAGCTCCCACTTCTTGCCGCCGTCGACGAGGTTGTAGCCGACGACCTTGCCGATGTCGGACTTGACGTAGGTGGTGTCGGTCAGCCAGGAGCCGTCGACGCCGATCACGTCGGAGCCGGGCACCTGGGTGGTGGCGCTGACCAGCGGCTTCGACTTGGTGTTGGACGGGGCCTTCTCGCTGCCGGCCTGGCCGGGGGCCTTGGGGTCGGGCGAGCCGCTCGCGGCGGCGGGGGGCGGGGTGTCGCCGCCGCCGTCGTCGGAGGTGTACCAGAAGCCGCCGCCGATGATGAGGGCCATGGCCAGGACGGCCGCGGCGACGATCACCAGCTGGTTGCGCACGTCGTTGCCGCCGCCGCGCGGGGCGGGGGCGGACGGCTGCGCGGGGGCCGGGGCCTGGAGGGTGCTCGGCTGCTGCGGGTAGCCGTAGCCGGGCTGCTGCTGGGGGTAGCCGTAGCCGGGCTGGGCGCCGGGCGGGGGCACGGCCGGCCTGGCGGGCTCGGTCGGGGCCTGCTGGGGCTGCGGCGGGGTGCCGGGGGCCTGCGGGCCGGCCGGGGGCGGGCCGGGCGGCGGCGGGGGGCCGCCGAAACCGCCGGCGGGCGGCTGGCTGGGGGGCGGCGGGGTGCTCATCTGCTGCTACTGCCTCTCGGTGGGCGGCTCGGTGGACTCGTTCACTTGCCGAATGCCATCAGGAGCTTCTCGTCCGTGCTGTTGCCCGCGAGGGAGGTCACGGACAGGAAGAAGCGGCCGTCCTCGAAGGACCTCCTGGAGAACATGAAGGAGCCCTCGATCTTCGCGGCCGGGCCCGAGGGCAGGCGGAGCAGGGTCGTGGGCGCGCCGCCGGCGGCCGGGTACGAGAGGATCTCGCCGGGCTGGTCGAGGGTGCCGGTGTGGTAGGCGACCAGTCGGCCGCCCGCGGCCTTCAGGGGGGTCAGGCCCCGCTTCTCCCCCGCGGCCTGGCGCCACTTGGGCTTTCCGGTGGCGAGGTCGAAGGCGACGATCTCGTTGTTGCCGCCGCCCTTGGCGTCGGTCGTGAGGTAGAGGGTGTCGCCGTCGACGGCGGAGTCGCCGCAGCCCTGGAGGTCGTCGAGGGTGCTGCCGCCGCAGTTGACGGTGAAGGAGCCCTCGGCGGCCATGGTGGAGCGCTTCTTGCCGTCCGGGGTCAGCGCGATGACGGCGCGTTCCTTGGTGTCGCGGTTGCCGATGTCGAGGACGGCCGGGGCGACCGAGTAGACGCCGTTGACCTGCCAGCCCTTGGGGAGCCGGTAGGCCCAGGTCTTCTTCCCGGTGACCGGGTCGGCGTCCTGGACCTCGACGATGTGGTCGTCGTCCATGCACAGGGCGATGCCGAGGAGCTTGCCGTTGCCGGCGGCGTACTGGGTGGGCTGGCAGCCCTCGGGGACGTTGCCGGAGAAGAGTTTGTCGCCCGTGCCGATGCGGTAGGCGCTGGTGCCGCCGAGCCGGTTGACGACGACGGTGTCGCCGGTGAGGTTCAGGCCGGCGCTGCCGCCGCCGTCGAAGATGCTCTCCTTGGCGACCTCCTTCGTCCAGCCCTCCTTGCCGGCCTTCAGGTCGATCAGCTTCAGCTGGTTGCAGGAGGCGTTGGAGCCGGTGCCGTCCTTGACGACGACGACGGTCCTGCCGTCGGCGGTGGTCTGGCCGGTCAGCCCGCAGATCTCCGCGCGGGTGTCGACCTTCCACTTCTCCTTGCCGTCGGTCACGGAGTAGCCGACGACGGAGGTGCCGAGGGTCTTGGCGACGGTGTCGCCGACCACCCACTGGCCCTTGGTGGGGATGCCCATGCCGGGGCCCTGGAGTTTGACGGTCTTGAGCCAGAGCACCTTGTCCTCGCCGGACTGGCGGCCCGCGTTGAGGTCGGTCTGCTCGGCGCTGCCGTTGCCGCTGCCGTCGCCCTTGTCGACGGTCGGGGAGCCGGAGGGCTTGGAGTCGGCGGGGGTGGAGCCCTGTGCGACGGGCTGCTTGGGGCCGTCGCCGCCGCTGCCGAACGCGAACCAGGCGCCGGCGCCGAGGACGAGGACGCCCGCGACGGCCGCCGCGACGATCACCGCGCCCTTGCGGCGGCCGCCGGGCGGCGGTCCGGCGGGTGCGCCGGGTGCGCCGGGCGGCGGGAAGCCGTACCCGCCGGGCTGGGCCAGGGGCTGGGGGACGGTCGGCGGCTGCTGGGCGTACGGGTTGCCGCCCTGGGGCGGGTAGCCGTAGCCCTGCTGGGGCGGGCCGGGGAGGTGGCCGTAACCGGAAGGGGGCGGTGGCTGGTTCGGCGGCGGCTGGGGCGGCTCGGTCATCAGCGCATACCTTCGGCTTCAGGCGGTCGGTGGGCCGGGGGGTACCCCGGAGATCGAAAAGAACCGACCCTTTCTATCACTCGTGGCCGGTACGCGACGGGCCGGTCGCACCCCTGTTCCCAAGGGCGGACCGGCCCGTGACGCGCCTGTTATGCGGCCGTACGAGGGCCTCGGCTCAGGCCTCTTCGGCCAGTTCCAGCCAGCGCATCTCCAATTCGTCGCGCTCGGAGATGAGTTCGCGCAGCTCCGCGTCGAGCTTGGCGACCTTGTCGTAGTCGGTGGAGTGCTCGGCGATCTGCGCGTGCAGGTTCGACTCGCGGTCGGACATCTTGTTGAGCTGGCGCTCGATCTTCTGGAGCTCCTTCTTCGCGGCGCGCGAGTCGCCGGAGGAGGTCGACTTGGGCGCGGCGGCCGGGGCGGGTGCCGGGGCGGCCGCCTCGATCATCCGCCGGCGGCGCTCCAGGTACTCGTCCAGGCCGCGCGGCAGCATCCGCAGGCTGGCGTCGCCGAGCAGGGCCATCACGGTGTCGGTGGTGCGCTCGATGAAGAACCGGTCGTGGGAGATCACGATCATCGAGCCGGGCCAGCCGTCGAGGAGGTCCTCCAGCTGGGTGAGGGTCTCGATGTCGAGGTCGTTGGTGGGCTCGTCGAGGAACAGCACGTTGGGCTCGTCCATCAGCAGCCGCAGGATCTGCAGCCGGCGCCGCTCACCGCCGGACAGGTCGCCGACGGGCGTCCACTGCTTCTCCTTGGTGAAGCCGAACTGCTCGCACAGCTGGCCGGCCGTCATCTCCCGGCCCTTGCCGAGGTCGACGCGGTCGCGGACGCGCTGGACGGCCTCCAGGACGCGCAGCGACGGGTCGAGCTCGCCGACCTCCTGGGAGAGGTAGGCCAGGCGGACGGTCTTGCCGACGGTGATCTCGCCGGAGGCGGGCTGGGTCTCGCCCTGGGTGCGGGCGGCCTCGGCCAAGGCCCGCAGCAGGGAGGTCTTGCCCGCGCCGTTGACGCCGACGAGGCCGACGCGGTCGCCGGGGCCCAGGTGCCAGGTGAGGTGCTTGAGGAGGGTCTTGGGGCCGGCCGTGACGGTGACGTTCTCCAGGTCGAAGACGGTCTTGCCGAGGCGGGCGTTGGCGAAGCGCATCAGCTCCGACTTGTCGCGCGGCTCCGGCACGTCGGCGATCAGCTCGTTGGCGGCCTCGATGCGGTAGCGGGGCTTGGAGGTCCGGGCGGGGGCGCCGCGGCGCAGCCAGGCCAGCTCCTTGCGCATCAGGTTCTGCCGCTTGACCTCCTCGGTGGCGGCGATCCGCTCGCGTTCGGCGCGGGCGAAGACGTAGTCGCTGTAGCCGCCCTCGTACTCGAAGACGGAGCCGCGCTGGACGTCCCACATGCGGGTGCAGACCTGGTCGAGGAACCAGCGGTCGTGGGTGACGCAGACGAGGGCGCTGCGGCGCTCCTGGAGGTGCTTGGCCAGCCAGGAGATGCCCTCGACGTCGAGGTGGTTGGTGGGCTCGTCGAGGACGAGGAGGTCCTGCTCGGCGATGAGCAGCTTGGCGAGGGCGATGCGCCGGCGCTCACCGCCGGAGAGCGGGCCGATGACGGTGTCCAGGCCCAGGTCGAAGCCGGGCAGGTCCAGGCCGCCGAAGAGGCCCGTGAGCACGTCGCGGATCTTGGCGTTGCCGGCCCATTCGTGGTCGGCCATGTCGCCGATGATCTCGTGGCGGATGGTGGCCGCGGGGTCGAGGGAGTCGTGCTGGGTGAGGACGCCCATCCGCGTGCCGCCGCTCTGGGTGACCCGGCCGCTGTCGGGTTCCTCCAGCTTGGCGAGCATCCGGATGAGGGTGGTCTTGCCGTCGCCGTTGCGGCCGACCACGCCGATCCGGTCTCCCTCGGACACGCCGAGGGAGATGCCGTCGAGCAGGATACGGGTGCCGTACACCTTGCTGACTGCCTCGACATTGACCAGATTGACGGCCATCAGACGCGCTCCAGGGAAGGGTTTGTGGATCAGCCCCTCAGCCTAACCCTCCGCGCCGACGGCGACCGTTCCACCAGCCAGGCGCCCGCCAGGGCCATGCCGATGGCGGCGGGCGCGGTGACCGGGACGGCGACGAGGGTGGCGGTGTGCCCTTCCAGCAGCCCGCCGAGGCCGGTCATGGACAGGCCGAGGATCCCCAGCAGGCACAGGGTGGTGCCGAGGGCGGCGGCGGGCCCGCTGCCGGGGGCGGTGTCCGCCGGGGAGGGGGTCTCGAAGCGGCGCAGGCAGGCCACGAGGACGGTGGTGAGGCCGGCCGCCAGGAGGATCCTGACGGGGACCTGCGCCCACCAGGCGGCGGTGGCGGGCTCGGGCAGGGCCGGGCCGAGGGCGAGCTGGGCGGCGTACACGGCGAGCATGGCGGTGAGGTGCCACAGGAACGCGGTCATGGCGACCCCGTTGGCGGCGACCACCCCGCGCCAGACGCGGGGCCGGGCGAGCAGGGCGGCGGCGGGCCGCGCGAGCAGCTGGACGGCGCCGACCAGCCACATGCCGTGGCAGAGCAGGGCGAGGGTGGGCGGGGCCATGTTGGACACCTTCTCGCCGGGCATCCCCACCATGGACAGCGGGTACGGGCCGACGGCGACGAGCAGCACCGCCCCGGCGAGGCCGGCGGCGCCGAGGAGGGCGGGGCGGCGGATGCGGCCGTCGGCGCGCAGGAAGCCGAGCTGGTGGACGGCGAGCCAGACGAAGGCGAAGTTCAGGAACTCGGCGTACGGGAGGTGCAGCGCGAAGCGCACGACGTCGACCAGGGCGGCGGCTGCGGCGAGCGCGGCGAAGGCGGCCCACCCCCAGCGGGCGTGGGCGCGCAGCAGGGGCGGGGTGAGGGCCACCATGGCCAGGTAGATCCCGATGAACCACAGCGGCTGGGTGACCATGCGCAGCGCGGCGCCGGCGAGCGGGCCCCGGTCGGCGCCGGCGAGCTGCACGACGAGGGCGAACGCGGCCCAGCCGAGCACGAAGACCAGGGTGGGCCGCAGCAGGCGGCGCAGCCGGGCGCGCAGGAAGGCGGCGTAGACGGGCCGGCCGGCGGAGCGGCGCTCCAGGGACCGGTAGGAGAGGGCGTGGCTGAACCCGCCGACGAAGAAGAAGACGGGCATGACCTGGAGCCCCCAGGTGAGCACCTGGAGCGGGGGCACGAGGGCGAGCAGGTTCCCTATGCCGTCGGCGCTGACGGCGGCCATCAGCCAGTGGCCGAGGACGACGGTCGCGAGGGAGGCGACGCGGAGCAGGTCCACGTACCGGTCGCGCGTGGCGGGGGTGGCGGCGGCGAGGTCGCTGGCGCTGGCTGTCATGTCCCCTACGCTCCTGGCCCGCGGCGGCCGGGAACAGGGCGCGGCTACTCATCCGCGCCCTAGGTACCGGTGGGTGACACGGGGGCCGCTGCGCGGGGCTTCCCCCGCGCGGGGCTGTTCATGGCCCCGCCGGCGTTTGAGGCGCGGGGGTCTGGGGGCGGAGCCCCCAGGAGCGGGGTCCGGGGCGAAGCCCCGGGGAACGGAGGAAGGGCGGGGCGGGGAGACGGCTCCGCGCAGCGGCGCCACGCGCACCCCAGGCGGGACCGGCTACGCCAGGACCGTGGCGCCCGGCGCCGGCGAGGCGGTCACGCGGGTGGCGCGGCAGGTGCCGGAGGCCTCCAGCTCGGCCGCCACCTTCGCCGCCGCCTCGGCGTCCCGCACCAGGAACGCCGTCGTCGGCCCGGACCCCGACACCAGCCCGGCCAGGGCCCCGGCCCCGACCCCCGCCGCGAGGGTCTCGGCCAGCTCCGGCCGCAGCGACAGCGCCGCCGGCTGGAGCCCGTTGGACCGCGGCAGCACGGCGGCCAGCGCGTCGGGGTCGCCGGAGGCAAGCGCCGCCAGCAGCTCCGCCGAGGCCTGCGGGACGGGTACGTCCATGCCCTCCATCAGCCGGTCGAACTCGCGGAACACCGCCGGGGTGGACAGCCCGCCGTGCGCCACCGCGAACACCCAGTGGAAGCCGCCCGCCGCGACGGGGGTCAGCAGCTCCCCGCGCCCGGTGCCCAGCGCCGCGCCGCCCACCAGGCTGAAGGGGACGTCGCTGCCGAGCTCGGCGCAGATCGCGAGGAGCTCCTCGCGGGGGGTGGCGAGCCCCCACAGCGCGTCGCAGGCCAGCAGCGCCGCCGCGCCGTCCGCGCTGCCGCCGGCCATGCCGCCGGCGACGGGGATGTTCTTGGCGATGTGCAGGTGGACGGCGGGGGTGAGCCCGGCCCGGGCGGCGAGGACTTCGGCGGCCCGCGCCGCGAGGTTCGTACGGTCCAGCGGCACCTGGTCGCTGTCGGGGCCCTCGCAGCTGACGGTGGGCCCGTCGCCGGTGGTCGGGGTCGCGGTGACCTCGTCGTGGAGGGAGACGGCGAGGAAGACGCTGGCCAGGTCGTGGAAGCCGTCGGGGCGGGCCGCGCCCACCGCCAGCTGCACGTTGACCTTCGCGGGGACCCGTACGGTCACCGGCCCGTGCGGCGCGGCGCTCACAGCGCGGGCTTCCGCGCGTCGGAGGGCTTGTGCTCGGCGATGGCCGCGAACTCCTCCACCGTCAGGGATTCGCCCCGGGCCAGCGGGCTGATCCCGGCGGCGGTCAGCGCGGCCTCGGCGGCGGCGGCCGAGCCGGCCCAGCCGGCCAGCGCGGAGCGCAGGCCCTTGCGCCGCTGCGCGAAGGCCGCGTCGACGACGGCGAAGACCTCGGCCTTGGAGGCGGTGGTCGCGATCGGCTCGGAGCGGCGGACGAGGGAGACGAGTCCGGAGTCGACGTTCGGGGCGGGCCAGAAGACGTTGCGGCCGATGGATCCGGCGCGCTTGACGTCCGCGTACCAGTTCGCCTTGACGGACGGGACCCCGTACACCTTGTTGCCGGGGCGGGCGGCGAGCCGGTCGGCGACCTCGGCCTGGACCATGACGAGGGTCCGCTCGATGCTGGGGAAGCGGTCGAGCATGGTCAGCAGCACGGGCACGGCCACGTTGTAGGGCAGGTTCGCGACGAGCGCGGTCGGCGCGGGGCCGGGCAGCTCGGTGACGAGCATCGCGTCGGAGTGGACGAGCGCGAAGCGGTCCTTCTTCCGCGGCATCCGTGCCTCGATGGTGGCGGGCAGCGCGGCGGCGAGGATGTCGTCGATCTCGACGGCGACGACCCGGTCGGCGGCCTCCAGCAGGGCCAGCGTCAGCGAGCCGAGGCCCGGGCCGACCTCGACGACGACGTCGTCGGGGCGTACCCCGGCGGTGCGCACGATCCGGCGGACCGTGTTGGCGTCGATGACGAAGTTCTGGCCCTTCTGCTTCGTCGGGCGCACGCCGAGGGCGGCGGCCAGCTCTCGGATGTCGGCCGGGCCGAGGAGGGCGTCGGAAGGGGCCTCGGAGGCCTGGGGGGTCCCGTGGGGCTGCTGCTGCTCTGCGGTGCTCACTGGTAAAGCCTACGGCCGCAGTGCGGCCACGGACTCGCCCCCCGCTGCACGTAGAGCTTCTTCGCCCGGAACGTCTGCTCCCCGGCCGGGGCGTCCTGCGGGCGGCCGCTGCCGCCGAGGGCCTGCCAGGTGGTGACGTCGAACTGGTAGAGGCCGCCGTAGGTGCCGGAGGCGTCGGTGGCGGAGGGCCGGCCGCCGGACTCGCACCGGGCGAGCGCGTCCCAGTCGAGGTGGTCGGCGCCGGCGACGGAGGTCGGCAGGGGCTTCGTGCCGACCTTGACAAGCTGGCTGACGGGTTCGCGGACGACCTCCTCGGCGATCCTGCGGGCGGGCTGGCGGACCCCGTTGACGGTGCGCAGCCCGTACGTGACCCGGCGCGCGCCGGGGCGGCCGGCGCGTTCGACGACCTCGGTGCCGGCGAAGAGGGTGTCGTCGTCGACGCGTTCGGTCTCGTACGGGATGCGTTCCTCGCGGACCTCGCGGGTGCCGGTGATGCGCAGGACGGTGACGGTCTGTCCGTCGCGCGGGAAGGAGTCCGGGGGCACGGAGGTGGTGTCCTCGCCGCGCAGGGTGATGCCGGCCTGGCCGAGGGCCTCCTGGACGGTGGCGGCGTTGGTGCGGATGGTGCGTTCGCGGCCGTCGGCCATGAAGGTGACGCCGCGTTCGGTGCGGACGCTGAGGGTGAGTCCGGCGCGGGGGACGGGGGCGGTGCGGGGGGCGGAGAGGTAGGCGCCCTCGACGCGGACGCCGAGCTGGTGCAGGGCGGCGTCGACGGTGCGGGCGGTGGTCCACAGCTGGCGGCTGGTGCCGTCGAGGGTCAGGCGCAGGGGGCGGCCGTAGCGGACGACGACCTCCTCGCCGTCCTCCAGGGCGGAGCCGCGGGCGGGGGCGACGAGGTCGTGGGGGCCGACGCCGAGGCCTTCGGCGGCGAGGAGGTCCTCGACGTTCCCGGCGAAGGTGTGGAGGGTGCGGGGTTCGCCGTCGACGGTGAGGTGGACGGACTTGTCGGCGGCGACGAAGGCGGTGGTGCCGCCGGCGAGGAAGGCGACGACGAGGGCCTGGGGGACGATGCGGCGCCAGCTGTCGCGGACGGCGGCCCCCTGCCCGGCGGGCCGGGTCCGCCGGCGGCGGCCGGTGGCGGCGGCGGGGGCGGCGGGGTGGGGGCGGTCGGCGCCGGCGCCGGGGTCGGTGGCCCGCCCGTCGCCGGCGGGGCCACCGGGTGCCCGGCGGCGGCCGGTGGCGGGGGCGGGGGCGGTGTCCGGCGGGGTCCCGGGGGCGCGGCGGCGGCCGGTGGCCGGGGCGGGGTCCGGGGCGGCGTCGGACGGGGTGCCGGGGGCGCGGCGGCGGCCGGTGGCCGGGGGGACGTCGGGGGCGGCGTCGGGGTGGCCGGTGGCGCGGCGCCTGCCGGTGGGGCGGCGGCCTTCGGCGGGGGGCGCGGCCGGGGTTCCGGCGGGCGGGGGCGCGGCGGGTGGGGGCGCGGCGGCCGGGGGTGGTCCTGCCGGGGCCGGGGCGGCCCGGCGGCGGCCGCCGCCGCCGGCCCGGCGGGCGGGGGCGGGGGCGGGGTCGTCGGCGGTTCCCGGGGCGGTGGCCGCCCGGCGGCGTGCGGCGCGCCGGCCCTCGGCCCGGGGGGCGGGGACGCCGGGCTCGGGCCCCGGGCCCTGCCCCGGGCCGGGACCCGGACGGGGGTCCGGGCCGGTGCGGTCCGGCTCGGTCTCCGGCCAGGAGGCACGGCGGTGACTGCCCTGCGTATCGCTCACGTCGCTCGCTCCACTGGTCCGGCCCCGGCTGGTTCGGGCACGGCACCCTAGCGGGAGCGGCCGTCACGCACCAAAGCCGTTCGACTACCCAGTGTGTCGAACGAACGGGTGTACCGAAGGTGTCGCGGCGACCGTACCGAAATGTCGGCACATCGCCATGACGTCATGTCGCCATGCGGTGATGTCCCCACACCCGCCCGCCGCTCAGTGGCTCAGTGGTCGAGTCGGTAGTCGAAGGCGCGGGCCGTGTTCGCCGCGAGGGCGGTGGCCATGGCGTCCTCGTCGATCCCGCGCACCGCGGCCATCGCCCGCACCGTCAGCGGGATCAGGTACGGCGCGTTGGGCCGCCCGCGGTAGGGCGCCGGGGTGAGGTAGGGGGCGTCCGTCTCGACGAGCACCAGTTCCAGCGGGGCCACCGCCAGGGCCTCCCGCAGCGGCGCCGCGTTCTTGAAGGTGACGGTGCCGGCGAAGGACATGTAGTACCCGGCGGCCGCGCACTCCCGGGCCATCTCCGCGTCCCCGGAGTAGCAGTGGAAGACCGTCCGCTCGGGCGCGCCCTCCTCGCGCAGCACGCGCAGCACGTCGGCGTGGGCGTCGCGGTCGTGGATGACGAGGGCCTTGCCCTGCCGCTTGGCGATCTCGATGTGGGCCCGGAAGGAACGCTCCTGCGCGGCCATTCCCTCCGGCCCGGTGCGGAAGTGGTCCAGCCCGGTCTCGCCGACCGCCTTGACGTGGTCGAGGGCGGCCAGCGCCTCGATCTCGGCGAGGGCGTCGTCCAGCGCGCCCTCGCCGCCGCCGGCCCGGGCGCCCTGCCGCGACCAGCCGTCCGGATCGCCCAGGACGATGCGGGGGGCCTCGTTCGGGTGCAGCGCCACCGCCGCGTGGACGTTGGCGTGGGCCGCGGCGGTCTCGGCGGCCCAGCGCGACCCCTTCACGTCGCAGCCCACCTGGACGACGGTGGTCACTCCCACCGAGGCCGCCTTCGCCAGCCCCTCCTCGACGGTGCCGGACTGCATGTCGAGGTGGGTGTGCGAGTCGGCCACCGCCACCCGCAGCGGTTCGGGCAGCGGGGGCGGGGCGTCCTTGGCGGAGGAGGAAGGGCTAGGGCTCATGGGCCGATCTTATGACCGGCGCAGCCGCCCCAGCAGGCGGGCGAGCAGGCCGGGCCGCCGCCCGGGCTCGTTGACGGTGACCGGCCCCGGGGCGTCGTGGGAGGGCTTGCGCTGCCTCGGCGGGCGCGGCGGGTTGTCCCCGGCCGGGACGGGTCCGGCGATCCCGGGGGCGATGCGGTGGTGGTAGAGGCGGTCGATGGTGGCGTTCACCTGGGAGACCGTGCCGGCCCGCATGATCCGCACCACGTGCCCGCCGCAGTTCAGGCAGGTCGGGTTGGACAGCGGGGAGGGCACCCGCTCGCCGTTCACCATGTACATGATGAACGGCTGGCCCTTGCCGTCGGTGTGGTGCTCGATCGCATAGGCCTGCTCCCAGCCGTACCCGCACTTCATGCACGCGAAGGAGTAGGCCTCGTGCACGGTCTGCACGTCGGACATGGAAACGGCGGCAGGACCTGCGACGGGGACGGGTACCGGGGTGTCAGCGATCTCACTCATGCCAGCTCCTCTTGTTCCACTGGTGCCAATGACAGTGGACGCCTCTTCGGGCGGGAGCGCATCAGGCCCTGTCCAGTGTTGGACTCTCTTTGGGCCAGTCATGTCTCAAAGCGGCCGGTGCGCGGTCTGAGCTTTGCTTTTCAGGTTAGCTCTTTACCGATCTACGGCATCTTTTGTGCCGCATTCTTTGCCGCGACCACCGCGTCGAAGACTTCGCGCTTGGGTACTCCGGCCTCGGCCGCGACCGCCGCGATGGCCTCCTTGCGCCGCTCGCCCGCCTCCTCGCGCACCCGCACCCTGCGCACCAGCTCCTCGTCGTCCAGGTCCGCGGGCCCGGCGGCCGGCGCGCCCTCGACGACGACGGTGATCTCTCCCCGCACGCCCTCCGCGGCCCACTCGGCCAGCGCGCCCAGCCCGCCGCGCTTGACCTCCTCGTAGGTCTTGGTGAGCTCGCGGCACACGGCGGCCCGCCGGTCGGCGCCGAACACCTCGGCCATGGCGGCCAGGGTGTCGTCGAGCCGGTGCGGGGCCTCGAAGTAGACGAGCGTGCGCCGCTCGCCCTCGACCTCGCGGAGCCGGCCGAGCCGCTCGCCCGCCTTGCGCGGCAGGAACCCCTCGAAGCAGAACCGGTCCACGGGGAGCCCGGAGAGCGCGAGCGCGGTGAGGACGGCGGAGGGCCCGGGCACGGCCGTGACCTTGATGTCCTTCTCCACCGCGGCGGCGACCAGCCGGTAGCCGGGGTCGGAGACCGAGGGCATGCCCGCGTCGGTGACCAGCAGCACCCGCCGGCCCGCCTCCAGGGCCTCGACCAGCTCGGGGGTCCGGGCGGACTCGTTGCCCTCGAAGTACGAGAGGACGCGCCCGGTGGTGTGCACGCCGAGGCCCTGGGTGAGCCGGCGCAGCCGCCGGGTGTCCTCGGCGGCGATCACGTCGGCCCGCTCCAGCTCGGCGGCGAGCCGGGGCGGGGCGTCGGCGAGGTCGCCGATCGGGGTCCCGGCGAGGACGAGTACGCCGTCGGAGGAAGGGGATCGGTCGGCGCGGGGCTGGTCTGCTGTCACCGCCTCATCCTCTCATTGGGGCTCGTGGGGACTGGGGCTCGCACAGGGGCGTTCCCTACGATGACCCGGTGACCAGTACCGCGACGCCGCCGCCCAGCCCCGCGGGGGCCCCGCCCGTCCCGCCGGGCGGAGGCGGCCCCGAGCACGAACCGCCCGCGTGGCTGCGCCGCCTGCGCGGGTTCGGCTACGCGCCGGCCGCGCCGGCCGCCGATGTCCGCACCCGCCTCGTGCCCCCGTACGCCCGGCCGTCCGCCCAGCTGTGGACGGCGCTCGGGATCGGGGAGGCGAGCCGGGAGAAGTGGCAGCGGGCCATGGCGTGGGCGGGGCCGCTGCTGGTGGCGTTCGTCGCGGGCGTGCTGCGGTTCGCGCACCTGGGCAGCCCCAAGGCGGTGATATTCGACGAGACGTACTACGCGAAGGACGCGTGGGCGACCATCCGGCAGGGCTACGAAGCCAGCTGGCCCAAGGATGTCGACAAGTCGATCCTGGCGAATCCCGACCTGGTACCGCTGCCCGCCGACCCCGGCTACGTGGTCCACCCGCCGGTCGGCAAATGGGTGATCGGGCTCGGCGAGTGGATGTTCGGCTTCGACCCGTTCGGCTGGCGGTTCATGACGGCGGTGCTCGGCACCCTGTCCGTCCTGATGCTGTGCCGCATCGGCCGGCGCCTCTTCCGCTCCACCTTCCTCGGCTGCCTGGCGGGCGCCCTGCTCGCGGTCGACGGCCTCCACCTGGTGATGAGCCGCACCGCCCTGCTCGATCTGGTGCTGATGTTCTTCGTCCTGGCCGCCTTCGGCGCGCTGGTCGTCGACCGCGACCGGGCGCGGGCCCGCCTCGCGGCGGCGCTCCCGGTCGACGAGGAGGGCCGCGCCCGCCCGGACGCGGCCGTCGCGGAGACCCTCCGGCTGGGCTGGCGCCCGTACCGGCTGCTGGCCGGCGTCTGTCTGGGCCTGGCGTTCGGCACCAAGTGGAACGGCCTGGTGGTGCTGGCCTTCTTCGGGGTCCTGACCGTGCTGTGGGACGCGGCCGCGCGCCGCACCGCCGGCGCGGGCGCCCCGTACGCGGCGATGCTGCGCCGCGACGCGCTGCCCGGGTTCCTCTCGACGGTGCCGGTGGCGATCGCCGTGTACCTGACGTCCTGGCTCGGCTGGATCCTGAGCCCGGACGACGGCAAGGGCGGTTACTTCCGCGACTGGGCCGCCAAGTACGACCGGAACAGTTCGCTGTCCTTCCTGCCGGAGTGGCTGCGCAGCCTGTGGCACTACGAGACGGAGGTCTACAAGTTCCACGTGGGCCTGACCTCCGGCCACACCTATCAGTCGAACCCGTGGAGCTGGCTGGTCCTGGGCCGGCCGGTGTCCTACTTCTACGAGTCCCCCTCCCCCGGCACCGACGGCTGCCCGGCGACCGAGGCGGGCAAGTGCGCCCGCGAGGTGCTGGCCCTGGGCACGCCGCTGCTGTGGTGGACGGGCTGCGTCGCGCTGCTGTACGTGCTGTGGCGCTGGCTGCTGCGGCGCGACTGGCGGGCGGGCGCGATCGCGTGCGCGCTGGGCGCGGGCCTGCTGCCCTGGTTCAACTACCAGGAGCGGACGATCTTCTACTTCTACGCGGTGGTCTTCGTCCCCTACCTGTGCCTGGCGGTGGCGATGATGGTCGGTGCCCTGCTGGGGCCCTCTGGCTCCTCGGAGCGGCGGCGGGCCCTGGGGGCGATCGGGGCGGGGGTGCTGGTGCTCCTGATCATCTGGAACTTCATCTATTTCTGGCCGATCTACACCGGCCAGACCCTGCCCATGGACTCGTGGCGTGGCCGGATGTGGCTGGATACGTGGATCTGACCCCTTACCCGCGCGTAAGGTGAGCCCCACAGGTTCTTTGAACGCGTTCAGAGAACGGGGGCTCCTGGGGAGGGGACAGAAGTGAACGGGGCGGCGAAGGGTGCCATCGTCGGCGGGGTCTTCCTGGCGATGGCCGGCGGTGCGGCGTACGGGGTGATCACCCTGGTGGGTGACAGCGGCGACAGCGGCGCCGGTACCGGCGGCGGCAAGAACGGCGCGGGCGGCACCGGCTCGGTCACCGCGCCGAAGGCGACCGGTCCGGTCACCGACCAGGAGACGGCCCGGGTCGCCAAGGAGTTCCTGGCCGCGTGGGCGTCCGGCGACGCCCGCACGGCGGCCGACCTGACGACCGACGCCCAGGCCGCGCAGCCGGCGGTGGCCGATTTCCGGTCCAAGGGGGTCGTGTCCAAGGCGGTCATCACCCCCGGCACCCCCGACGGCGCCACCGTGCCCTTCAAGGTCGAGGCCGAGATCACCCACGAGGGAACCACCAAGCCCTTCGTCTACGACTCCCGGCTGACCGTCGTCCGCGGCGCCGGCAGCGGCAAGCCGCTCGTCGACTGGCAGCCCTCGGTGATCCACCCCCAGCTCCAGAAGGACGAGCGGCTGCGCGCGGGCACCCCGGCCAGCCCGCCGGTCCAGGCCGTCGACCGCCACGGCAAGGAACTCACGCCCGAGCGCTACCCGTCGCTGCGGCCGGTGCTGGACGCGCTGCGCAAGACGTACGGGCAGACGGCGGGCGGCACCCCCGGCGTCGAGGTGTGGATCGAGCCGGCCACCGCCGACGCCCCCAAGCGGAGCCTGGCGACACTGGTCGAGGGCAGGCCCGGGCAGCTGCGGACCGTCCTCGACGCCGACGTGCAGGCGGCGGCGGAGAAGGCGGTGGGCCAGTACGAGGAGGCCTCGGTGGTCGCGGTCCAGCCGAGCACCGGCGACATCCTGGCGGTGGCCAACCACCGCCGCGACGGCTTCAACGCGGCGATGCTGGGCCGGCGGGCACCCGGCTCGACGATGAAGATCGTGACGGCCGCGATGCTGCTGGAGAAGGGCCTGGTGGCGGCCGACCGGCCGGCGGCGTGCCCGGCGAGCGCCACATGGGACGGGAAGGTCTTCCGCAACCAGGGCGGCTTCTCCCTCCAGGGCCAGCCCTTCTCGACCAGCTTCGCCCGGTCCTGCAACACCGCCTTCATCAGCCTGATCGACGACGTGAAGGACAACGGCGCGCTGCCGAGGACCGCCAAGGAGGCCTTCGGCCTCGGGCTGGACTGGAAGACGGGCATCCCCTCGCAGGACGGCACCGTGCCGGTGACGTCGGGTTCGGCGGCCGCCGCCGAGTACATCGGGCAGGGCGCCGTCCAGATGAACCCGCTGAACATGGCCTCCGTGACGGCGACGGCCCGCACCGGGGTGTTCCGCCAGCCGGTCCTCGTCAAGGCCTCCCTGGACGGCCGCACCCTGGCGACGGCTCCGCGCTCCCTGGCACCGGGGGTGTCGGCGCAGCTGGTGCGGATGATGCGGCAGACGGCAACGAGCGGCACGGCGGCGAAGGCCATGGCCGCGGTCGGCGGCTCCGACAAGGGGGCGAAGACCGGCTCGGCGGAGGTCGACGGCGCGGCCGCGCCGGACAGCTGGTTCACGGGCTTCAGCGGCGACGTGGCGGCGGCGGCCATGGTCGAGGCCGGCGGCCACGGCGCCGACGCGGCGGGCCCCGTCGTGGCAACGGTCCTCAACACCCCCTGACACCCTGGGCCACGGCAAAGGACGAAGCCGGCCCACGGAACCCGGGGCGCAGCCCGGGGAACGGAGGAAGGGCGGGGCGGGGACAAAACACTTCGCCCCCGTCCCGGCACGGCGCTAGCGTCCCGGCATGACGACGACGAGCAGCAGCACCCCGCACCCCCTCTTCGCCCGGGCCCTCGCCGAACTCGGCCTGGACCTCGCCATCCGCACCTTCCCCGAAGGCACCCGCACGGCCGCCGAGGCCGCCGCCGCGGTCGGCTGCGAGCTCAGCCAGATCGTGAAGTCACTGGTCTTCGCCGCGGACGGCGTCCCGGTCCTGGTCCTCATGGACGGCGCCTCGCGCGTCGACGTCGAAGCGGTACGACGTCAACTGGACGCCGTGGAAGTCACCCGCGCCGACGCGGCCCTCGTCCGCGAGACCACCGGCTACGCCATCGGCGGCGTCCCGCCCTTCGGCCACCGCACCCGCACCCGCGTGCTGGCGGACCAGGCCCTCCTGCGGCACGACGTGGTCTGGGCGGCGGCCGGCACCCCGCACACCGTGTTCCCGATGCCCCCGCGCGAACTCGTCACCCTCGCGGCCGCCGAGCCGGCCGACGTCCGCGAACGCCACTGACGGCGACGAGCACCCAAAAAAGCGCCAAAGCGACAAAGCGCTACAGGCAGGAGCGCAGCGCCCGCACCAGCGCCTGCGCGCGCGGGTCGGCGGTGACCGACTTGGCGTGCGCGTTGGTGACGTACCCGAAGCCGATGCCCGCCTCCGGGTCCGCGAAGGCCAGCGAGCCGCCGCGGCCCGGGTGGCCGAAGGAGGCCGGGGACAGCAGCGGCGACGCCGGCCCGTGCAGCATGTAGCCGGGGCCGAAGCGGGTCCCCACGACCAGCACCCGGTCAGGGCCCGCCGCGAACTCGGTGCCGGCCAGCGCGGTGGTCGCCGGGGTGAAGATCCGCGCCCCGTCCTCCACCACCCCGATGGTCGCCGCGTAGAAGCGTGCCAGGGCGCGCGCCGTGCCGATGCCGGCCGATCCGGGCAGCTCCGCCGCCTGGTAGACGGGGTCGTTCTCGTCCGGCTGGGGGTCGATGGCGGCGAAGGCGCGGCGGGTGAGCGACTCCGGGTCGGCGTACGCCTCCGAAACGTTTCTCCTCGGCCGCGTCTTCAGCAGTCCCGCACTCGGCGGCGGCTCGACGGGCGCCACCCGGCCCACCCGGTGCGCCTCGCCCTCCGGCAGGCCGATCCAGAAGTCCAGGCCCAGCGGCTCGGCCATCTCCTCGGCCAGGATCCCGCCGATGGTGCGCCCGGTGGCCCGCAGCACCAGCTCGGACACCAGCCAGCTGAAGGTCTGCGCGTGGTAGCCGTGCGCGCTGCCGGGCTCCCAGAACGCCTGCTGCGCGGCGACCGCCCGCGCCCCCGACACCCCGTCCGCGGCTTCCGCCATGGTCAGGCCCCGGTCCAGGGCGGGGACGCCGGCCTGGTGCGCGAGCAGGTGGCGGACCAGGGTGCGCTCCTTGCCGCCCGCCTTGAACTCAGGCCAGTACGAGCTCACCGGCGCGTCCAGGTCCAGCAGTCCCCGCTGGTGCAGCAGGAGCGGCACGGCCGCGGCCACGCCCTTGGTCGCGGACCGCACGATCGTCGCGGTGTCCTCGGCCCAGGGCTCGGTCCCGTCGGCGTCCTTCGTGCCGCCCCACAGGTCGACGACCTTGCGGCCGTCCCGGTACACGGTCACGGCCGCGCCCCGGTCCCCGAGGACCTCGAAGTTGCGCGCGAAGGCCTCGCGTACGGGCTCGAAGCCCCCGGTCACCACACCCTGGATGTTCACGAGCACACCAACAACCGCGGACCTGCGCTTATGCCGCGGCCACCGAACGCGGGTCGAACCCGAACGGCAGCTCCAGCCGGTGCGCGCCCATCAGCTCCTCGTCGCACAGCAGGTCGCGGGTGCGCCCGTCGGCGGCGATGACGCCTTCGCTGAGGATCACCGAGCGCGGGCAGAGCTCCAGGGCGTAGGGCAGGTCGTGCGTCACCATCAGGACGGTGACGTCCAGGGCGCGCAGGATGTCGGCCAGCTCGCGCCGCGAGGCGGGGTCGAGATTGGAGGAGGGTTCGTCCAGGACGAGGATCTCCGGCCGCATCGCGAGGACGGTCGCCACCGCCACCCGGCGCCGCTGGCCGAAGGACAGGTGGTGCGGGGGGCGGTCGGCGAAGGCGGCCATGCCGACCTGTTCGAGGGCCTCGCGGACCCGCGTCTCCAGCTCGGCGCCGCGCAGGCCGGCGGCGGCCGGGCCGAAGGCGACGTCCTCGCGGACGGTCGGCATGAACAGCTGGTCGTCGGGGTCCTGGAAGACGATCCCGACGCGGCGCCGGATCTCGGCGAGGTTGCGCTTCTCCACGGGCAGCCCGGCCACGGTGACGGAGCCGACGCCGCCGCCCAGGATGCCGTTGAGGTGCAGGACGAGGGTGGTCTTCCCGGCTCCGTTGGGCCCGAGCAGGGCGACGCGCTCGCCGCGGCCGACGGTGAGGTCGACACCGAAGAGGGCCTGGTGCCCGTCGGGGTAGGCGTAGGCGACCCCGGACACCTCCAGCGAAGGCACGGGACGGCTAACGCCAGTGGAGGCCTCAGAAGCCTTAGAGGCGGAGGGAGCGGTCACAGCGTCCAACCCATCAGACAGACGGCGAGCGCCGTCACCGGGAGCACGGCCGAGTACGCCCACTGGGCGCGGGTGGCCGTCACGTCGTCGATCACCGGCATGGAACCGGCGTAGCCGCGGCTGACCATCGCGAGGTACACCCGCTCGCCGCGCTCGTAGGAGCGGATGAAGAGGGCGCCGGCGGTCTTGGCGAGCACCCCCCAGTGCTGGATCCCGCGCGCCTCGAAGCCGCGCGAGCGCCGGGCGATGGACATCCGGCGCAGCTCGTCGGTGATGACGTCCCCGTACCGGATCATGAACGAGGCGATCTGCACGAGCAGCGGCGGCAGCTTCAGCCGCTGGAGGCCCAGCAGCAGGGCCCGCAGTTCGGTCGTGGAGGCGAGGAGCACGGAGGCGGCCACGCCGAGGGTGCCCTTGGCGAGGACGTTCCAGGCGCCCCACAGCCCGGAGACGCTCAGCGACATGCCGAGGACGTCGACCCGTTCGCCCTGCGACACGAAGGGCATGAGCACGGCGAACAGCACGAACGGCACCTCGATCAGCAGCCGTCGCAGCAGGAACCCCGCGGGGATCCGGGCCGCCGCGGCGACGGCGGCCACGAGGACGGCGTACAGGCCGAAGGCCCACATCGCCTCGCGCGGTGTCGACACCACGACGATCACGAAGGCGGCGGTGGCGGCGATCTTGCAGTGCGGCGGCAGCTCGTGCACGGGCGAGTGCCCGTGCCGGTAGAGCTTGTGCGCGTGGCCCGCCCCCATGTCAGCCCGCCGAGGGGGCGGCGGTGGAGGACGCGGTCAGGTCCTGGGCGCGGCGGCGGCGCGCGACCCAGAAGACGCCGCTGCCGACGGCTACGGTCGCGCCGACGCCGATGACTCCGGCGAGGCCGCCGGACAGGCGGGCGTCGTCGACGTCCTTGACGCTGTAGTCGGCGAGCGGCGAGTCGGCGCTGGCGTGCGCCCGCGTCTTGGCGTCGATGCCCTTGTCGGCGGCGACCTTCTCCAGGCCGTCCGGGCTGCTGGAGGCGTAGAAGGAGACGAACCCGGCGAGGACGAGGGCGGTGACCAGGCCGGTCAGCCAGAGCTTGCGGGTGGAGCGGGCGGCGACCGGGACGGGGGCCGCGGCGGGCGCGTCGACGAGTTCGCCGCCGACGCGCAGCTTCAGCGGGGCGGCCAGGCCGCGGGCGCCGTGCACCAGGTCGGGGCGTACGGCGATCACGGCGCCGACGGTCGCGGCGGTGATCAGCGCCTCTCCGATGCCGATGAGCACGTGGACGCCGACCATCGCGGTGAAGACCTTGCCGAGCGGGACGTCGGTGGTGCCGCCGAGGGCGTAGAGGAGGGTGAACATGACGGCCGCGCCGGGCACCGAGAGCAGGGCTCCGGCGAAGGCGGCGACGGTGACCGAGCGCCGGCCGGAGGGCAGGAGCCGCAGCAGGACGCGGAAGACGGCGTAGGAGACGAGGACGGTCACCACGGCCATGTTCAGGATGTTGACGCCGAGCGCGGTCAGGCCGCCGTCGGCGAAGAGGATGCCCTGCATCAGCAGGACGACGGAGACGCAGAGCACGCCGGTGTAGGGGCCGACGAGTATCGCGGCGAGCGCGCCGCCGAGGAGGTGGCCGCTGGTGCCGGCGGCGACGGGGAAGTTCAGCATCTGCACGGCGAAGATGAAGGCGGCGACGAGGCCGGCCAGCGGGGCGGTGCGTTCGTCGAGCTCGCGGCGGGCGCCGCGCAGGCTGACCGCGACAGCGGTGGTGGCCGCCACTCCTGCGGCCACCGAGACGGGTGCGTCGATGAATCCGTCGGGCACGTGCATGGAGCGGCTCCGCTTCCTCTTCCTCACATGGGTGTTTAACCGTTCAAGAGTAGTGCCCACTTGCAAACGATTGGCAAGAGCTGCCGCCGCACAAATACATACGTGCGGTTTCGTGGGAATGTGCGAGGCTGGACGGGCAAACGGACGTAAAAGTTCCGATTCAAGGAGTCCGGTCGATGTCAGCCACCGCCGAGAATCCGCCAGCCACCGCCGCGGCCGTCGAGGAGCGGGTCAGCGCCCGCGTGATCAGCGACGACCCCCTCTACCGCGCGATCCCGGTCGCCCTGCGGTTCGCCCCCGCCGAGCCCCTGGCCGTACGCATCGTCTTCCCCGCCGAGCTCTCCCCCGAGGGCACCGACAACGAGTGGGTCCTCCCCCGCGCGCTGCTGGAGGCCGGCCTGCTCGCACCGACCGGGACCGGGGACGTACGGGTCTGGCCCTGCGGCCGGGTCCAGGCGGTGGTCGAGTTCCACTCCCCTGAGGGTGTCGCCGTCATCCAGTTCGACAGTGCCGTCCTGCGCCGCTTCCTGCGCCGCACGTACGCCACCCCCGGCGCGGCCGCGCGCCCCGCGGCCACCCGTACGGCCTAGCGGGAACGCGGCCGGCCCCGCACCTGGGGTTCCAGATGCGGGGCCGGGACTCACATGCTTCAGAACGTCGGCGAAGCATTAGCCGCCCGACGGGTCAGGCGTTGACGAGCTGGCGCTCCTTGTCGGGGTCCTCCGGGGACCCGGCCTCCGGCGCGGACTCCCCGAGGTGCTTGCGCAGGCTCTCGCCCTCCACGTCCACGTTGGGCAGGATCCGGTCCAGCCACGCGGGCAGCCACCAGGCCTTGTGGCCGAGCAGCGCCAGCACCGCCGGCACGATCGCCATGCGCACCACGAAGGCGTCGAACAGGACGGCGACGGCCAGACCGAAGCCGATCATCTTCACCATCGCGTCGCTGGCGCCCAGGAAGCCGGAGAAGACGGCGATCATGATGACCGCGGCCGCCACGACCACACGGGCACTGAACCGGAAACCGGTCACCACGGCCTGGCCCGGGCGCTCGCCGTGGACGTACGCCTCCCTCATCCGGGTGACGAGGAAGACCTCGTAGTCCATCGCCAGGCCGAACACGACGCCCACCATGAAGATCGGCATCATCGACATGATCGGACCGGTCTGCTCCACCCCGAAGACGGACCCGAGCCAGCCCCACTGGAACACCGCGACGACCGCGCCGAGGGCGGCGACGACCGACAGCAGGAAGCCGAGGGCCGCCTTGAGCGGAACCAGGATCGAGCGGAACACCAGCATCAGCAGCAGGAACGCCAGGCCGACCACGAGCGCCAGATAGGGCAGCAGCGCGTCGTTCATCTTCTGCGAGAAGTCGATGTTCATCGCGGTCGCACCGGTGACGAACACGTCGTTCCCGTTGCCCTCGCGGATCTTGTGGACCAGGTCCTCGGTCTGCGTCGAGGACGGGCGCTCCTTCGGGATCACGCTGATGACGGCGGCGTCCTTGGCCTCGTTCTGGTGCGGCGGGGTCACCGCGACCACGCCCTCCAGCCCCTTGATCCGGTCGACGGTCTTGTCGGCGAGCGCCTTGTCGCCGTCCACGACCACCATCAGCGGACCGTTGAAGCCCGGGCCGAAGCCCTCGGACAGCATGTCGTACGCCTTGCGCTGGCTGGTGGAGACCGGCTTGGAACCGTCGTCCGGCAGGCCCATCTCCAGCTTGCTCGCCGGCACCGCGACGGCGCCGAGACCGATCACACCGACCAGCAGCACCATGATCGGGCGGCGCAGCACGAAGCGGGCCCAGCGGGTGCCGCCGTTGGGCTTCTCCTCGGCGCCGGCCGGGCGGCCCTTGCCGAAGATCTTGCTCTTCTTGCCGGCGGGCAGCACCTTCTTGCCCGCGAAGCCGAGGATCGCCGGGACCAGCGTCAGGGCCACGAGCACCGCGATGACCACCGTTCCGGCGGCCGCGACACCCATCTTGGTCAGCATCGGGATGTTGACGACGGCCAGGCCCACCAGGGCGATGACCACGGTCAGACCGGCGAACACCACCGCGGAGCCCGCGGTTCCGGCGGCGCGGCCCGCGGCCTCGTCACGCTCGCGGCCCTCGGCGAGCTCCACGCGGTAACGGGAGACGATGAACAGCGCGTAGTCGATGCCGACCGCGAGGCCGATCATCATCGCGAGGGTGGAGGTGGTGGAGCCGAGGTCCAGCACGTTGGCGAGCGCGGTGATCGAGGAGACGCCGATGCCGACGCCGATCAGCGCGGTCAGCAGCGGCAGCCCGGCCGCGATCAGCGAGCCGAAGGTGATGACCAGGACGATGCCGGCGATGAGGATGCCGATGGCCTCGCCGGAGCCCGTCTCGGGGGCCTCCATCAGCGCGTCGCCGCCGATCTCCACCTGGAGGCCGGCCTTCTGCGCGTCGTGCCCGGAGTCCTTCAGGGCGTCACGCGTGACGTCCTTCAGCTCCATGCCGCTGACCTTGTACTTCACCGTGATGTAGGTGGTGGAGCCGTCCTGGCTCACGGCCTGCATCCGGTACGGGTCGTCGACGGTGGCGACCTGTGCGGCGCCCTCGCCCTGCTTCAGGCCCGAGATCAGCTTCTCGACCTCGGCCTTGGGCCCCTGGTCGGTGACCTTCGCGCCGGCCGGGGCCTTGACGACGATCCGGGCGGTCGCGCCGTCGGCGGACATGCCCGGGAACTTCTTGTCCAGCAGGTCGAAGGCCTTCTGGGCCTCGGTGCCGGGGATGGAGAACGAACCGGAGGTCGGCGCGGCGGCCGTCGCGGCGCCGAAGCCCGCGGCGAACAGCAGCGCCACCCATATGAGGGCGACGAGGCCGCGGCGCCTGAAGGCGCCGCGCCCGAGCCGGTAGAGGAAGGTGGCCACGTCGTGGTTCTCCCGTTTCAGGTCGTGGGATGGATCCTGCGCCCATACGGCCATGGGCCATGGGCGGATCAGGGCGTGGAAAGCCGGCCCGACGACGAGAGCGGCGTGTCAGGAGCAGCAGGCGGTTCTTGTGCTTCTTGCGGGAATCAGACGCCGAGGGCGGGGAAGACCACGGCGTCGATGAACTGGGTGAGGAACGCCCGGTCGACGGACCGGTCCTCGATCAGCGGCAGGGCGATGAACGCCCCGATGAGCATGTGCGGCACGAAGTCCAGCGCCGGACAGTCCGGGCGGACCTCGCCCCGTTCCACCGCGCGCCGGAGCATGGCCTGGAGGCCGTTGATCTCCGGGTCGACCAGCAGGTCGCGCAGCGCCCGGTGCAGCTCCGGGCTCTCGTGGACGGCATGGGCCAGACCCCGCATGAGAGCGGTGTCCTTGGCCATCTGCGCGTCGTCGGAGTGCTCGACCATGCGGGCGAAGTCACCGCGCAGGGTGCCCGTGTCGATCTCCCGCAGGGAGACCGGCTGGGTACATCGAAGGGCCTTCGCGACCAGCTCCGGCTTGCTCCCCCACTGGCGGTAGAGGGTGGCCTTGCTGGATTTCGTACGGGCGGCGACCGCGTCCATGGTCAGCGCCTCGTAGCCGACCTCGCGCAGGAGGTCGAGGACCGCCTCGTGGAGCTCGGCCTCCCGCTCGGGGGTGATCCGGCTGCGCCGTGCCGACATCGCGTCGGTGACCCGGCAGCTTCCCTTCATCACGACCACCCATCCGAACGAAACGGTTTCGTACACCGGATAGCCTACCTCCGCCCTTAACGAAACGAAACCGTTCCGTTTCGCTACGGCGGTGGCGTCGGTCACACGGGCGGCACCCCATGGAGCACCTGTACGAGTTGCCGGGCCCCCCTGGCGCGGAAAGCATTGTGGGGTGAGTCACGACGTCGCGTACCTCCGCTTCCCGCACCTGCACGACGACCTGCTGTGTTTCGCCACCGAGGACGACCTGTGGGTCGCCCCCCTGGTCCCCGAGGGCCACACCCCGGGCCGGGCCTGGCGCCTCAGCGTCGACCGCACCCGGGTCGGCCACCCCCGCTTCTCGCCCGACGGCCGGCACATCGCGTTCACCACCTGGCGCAGCCTCGACCCCGAGATCCACCTCGCCCCCGTCGACGGCGGGCCGGCCCGCCGGCTCAGCTACTGGGGCTCCACCGACACCCGCGTCTGCGGCTGGGACCCCGACGGCAACATCCTGGCCGTCTCCTCGCACGGGCAGCCGTTCTCGTACTACTCCTGGGCCTACAAGCTGCCCACCGACGGCAGCCCCGGCGGCCGCCTGCCCTGGGGCCCCGTATCCGACATCCAGGTCGCCGACGCCGACGGCGAGCACCGCAGCCTGCTGCTGACCGGCAAGCCCCCGCACGAGCCCGCCGCCTGGAAGCGGTACCGGGGCGGCGCCACCGGCCGGCTCTGGCTGCACGGCAAACGCCTGCTGGAGGACATCGAGGGCCACCTCGAAGCACCAATGTTCGTCGGCGGCCGCATCGCCTTCCTCTCCGACCACGAGGGCGTCGGCAACCTCTACTCCTGCCTGCCCGACGGCACCGGCCTGCGCCGCCACACCGACCACGAGGAGTTCTACGCCCGCCACGCCTCCAGCGACGGCTCCCGCGTCGTCTACCAGTGCGCCGGCGACCTCTGGCTGGTGGACTCCCTCGCCGAGGACGCCTCCCCGCGCAGGCTCGACGTCCGCCTCGGCGGCCCGCGCGCGGGACGGCGTACGTACCAGGTGCCCGCCGCCAGCAACGTCGACTCGCTGTCGGTGGACACCACCGGCCGGGCCAGCGCCGTCGTCGTCCGCGGCAGCCTGTACTGGCTCACCCACCGCGACGGCCCGGCCCGCACCATCGCCGACACCCCGGGCGTACGGGTGCGCCTCCCGGAGATGCTCGGCAGCGGCGGGCAGGTCGCCTACGTGACCGACGCCGAGGGCGAGGACGCCATCGAGATCGCCTACCTCCCCCGCGCCTCCGGCGAGCGCGAGCCGCGCCGGCTGGCCTCGGGCGAGCTGGGCCGCGTCACCGAGCTGCTGTCCGATCCGGCAGGCGAGCGCCTCGCCGTCGCCTCCAACGACGGACGGCTGCTGCTGATCGACGCGACGGAGGAGTCCAACGGGGAGGTCACCGAGCTGATCCGGTCCATCAACGGACCCGTCACCGACCTCGCCTTCTCCCCCGACGGCTGCTGGCTGACCTGGTCGCACCCCGGCATCGGCCACTCCCTGCGGCAGATCAAGATGGCGAAGATCTCCGGTCCGGGCGCGCGCGTCGTCGTCGACGTCACCAACGGCCGCTTCGCCGATGAAAACCCGGTTTTCACACGGGACGGCCGCTATCTCGCCTTTCTGTCGTGGCGCGGGTTCGACCCGGTGTACGACGTCCACACCGGCGACCTGTCCTTCCCGCTGGGCTGCCGGCCGTACCTGGTGCCGCTGTCCTCCGCCACCCCCTCCCCCTTCGCCTTCTCCCCCGACGGCCGCCCGGCGGCGGGCGGGCTCGACCCCGTCGAGGGGGAACCCGGGGAGGGCGACGGCACGGTGACGGTGGAGGTGGAGGGCCTGGAGAGCCGGGTCACCCCCTTCCCCGTGACCGCGTCGAAGTACTCGGCCCTGCACCCCGTGAGCGGCGGCGGACTGGTGTGGCTGCGCTGGCCCATCTCCGGCGCGCTCGGCGAGACCTTCGCCAACCCGGCCGACACCAGCGGCAAGCCGACGCTGGAGCACTTCGACATGACCAAGGCCCGCAAGAGCGAACTGGCCTCCGGGCTGGACTGGTTCGCGGTCAGCGGCGACGGCACCCGTCTCGTCGTCAACGACGACGGTGACCTTCGCGCCGTGCCGGCCACCGAATCGGGTGACGGCGACTCCACCGTCTACCTCGACCTGCGCCGCATCCTGCACGAGGTGGACCCCGCGGCCGAGTGGCGGCAGGCGTACGAGGAGGCCGGCCGGCTCATCCGCGCGTACTTCTGGGAACCGAACATGTGCGGCATCGACTGGAACGCGGTGCTCGGCCAGTACCGGCCCCTGGTCGAACGGGTCGCCTCCCCCGACGAGTTCGCCGACCTGCTGCGCGAGGTCCTCGGCGAACTCGGCACCTCGCACGCCTACGTCTCCCCCGCCCGCCGCAACGAGGGCCCGCCCCACTACCAGCGGGCGATCGGCCTGCTCGGCGCCAACCTGGTGCGCCGGGACGAAGGATGGGTGGTCGCACGGATCCTGCCCGGCGAGTCCTCCGACTCCAAGGCCCGCTCCCCGCTCGCCGGCACCGGCATCCGCGACGGCGCGGTGCTCACCCACGTCGACGGCCGGCCCGTGGATCCGGTCGCCGGCCCCTACCCGCTGCTCGCGGCGGCCGGGGGCACCACCGTGGAGCTGACGTTCACCCCGGCCGAGGGCGAGGGCCGCTCCCGGCGCGTCGCGGTCGTCCCGCTCGTCGACGAACGGCCGCTGCGCTACCAGGACTGGGTGTCCAAGCGCCGCGCCGTGGTCCGCGAGGTCAGCGGCGGCCGCTGCGGCTACCTGCACATCCCCGACATGGGCGGCTCGGGCTGGGCCCAGTTCAACCGCGACCTGCGCATGGAGATGTCCCGGCCCGCCCTGATCGTCGACGTGCGCGGCAACGCCGGCGGGCACATCAGTGAACTCGTCGTCGAAAAACTCACCCGATCGATTCTCGGCTGGGACCTCACCCGCGACGCCCAGCCGGTCAGCTACGCCTCCAACGCGCCGCGCGGGCCGATCGTGGCCCTGGCCGACGAGGCGACCTCCTCCGACGGCGACATGATCACCGCCGCGTTCAAACTGCTCGGCCTGGGCCCGGTGGTCGGCCAGCGCACCTGGGGCGGGGTCGTCGGCATGACGGGCCGGCACACCCTCGGCGACGGCACGGTCATCACCGTGCCGATGAACGCCGCCTGGTTCCCGGAGTACGGGTGGTCGGTGGAGAACCACGGGGTGGAGCCGGACCTGGAGATCATGCGCACCCCGCTCGACTGGGCCGAGGGACGGCACGCGCAGCTCGACGACGCCGTGTACCTGGCGCTGGAACTGCTGGAGCAGGACCCGGCCGCGATCCCGCCCGGCTACACGGACGTCCCGGACGGCCGCCGCCCGAAGCTGCCGCCGCGGCCGTAGCGCGCGGCACGACGCGGCGCGCGGTACCCGTGGCGCACGGCACGAGGGGCGCGACCCGTGAGACGTACGGGTCGCGCCCCTCGCCTGCGTGTGCGGCCGGTGTCAGGACCGGCTGTCGTCGAGCTCGTCACGGACGCCGTCGACCGGCTGCCGCGCCTGCGGCTTCCCTTTTGATCAGAGGCTACGGGTGCGCTCCTGCTCGTCGGCGGCTCCGCCGGCGCCCACCAGCCCCTTGGGCACTCCGGCCAGCCGGGGTTCGAACCGCTTCATCTCGCGCCGCCCGCCCGCCGCGATGACCGCCGGCAGGTAGCCGCGTACGGCCTGCGTGCCCCGCAGCCACCACTGCGCGTACACGTGCGCCGAGCGCCGCTCGATGCCGGCGACGATCCGGTCGACGGCCGGGCCGAGCGGGTAGGTCCGGTTCGCCGGCCAGGGCAGCCGGCCGCGCAGTTCGCGCATCACGTCGTGCTGGTCGGCGCCGCGGACCATGTCGGTGTCGGTCCAGGAGAGGTAGCCGACGCCGACCTTGACGCCCTTGTAGCCGACTTCGGCGCGCAGGCAGTGCGCGAAGGCCTCGACGCCGGACTTGGAGGCGCAGTACGCCGACATCATCGGCGCGGGGGTGATCGCGGCGAGCGAGGCGATCTGGAGGAAGTAGCCGCGGCTCTCCATGAGGACGGGCAGGAAGGCGCGGGCGGTCACCGCCCCGCCGATCAGGTTGACCTCGATCACCCGCCGCCAGGCCTCGGGGTCGGAGTCCACGAAGGGGCCGCCGGAGGCGACGCCCGCGTTGGCGACGACGATGTCCACCTTGCCGAAGCGCTGCTTGACCTCCTGCGCGACCCGGGCCATCGCCTCGTGGTCGGTGACGTCGGCGTACCAGTGGTCGCTGTCGGTGTGCAGCCGCTCGGAGACCTCCTTGAGCGCCTCCGGCTCCAGGCCGACGAGCGCGATCTTCGCGCCGCGGGCGGACAGTTTGCGGGCGAGCAGCTCGCCGACCCCGCGGGCGGCGCCGGTGACGACGGCGACCTGGCCTTCCAGACTGCTGCGAGCACTCACGGCGTCTTCTCCTTCTCGGTCGCGATGGCGGTCGTGGTCATGGTCGGGTCCGTGGTCGTGTCCGTGTCCGTGGTGTCCGTCGCGCTCGGGGCGGCGTGCGGGGCGCTCGTCGCGGGCGCGGCGAGGTACCGGGACGTCAACTCGCGCAGGGCGGAACTCACCGCTTCGGGTGCCTCGACAGGGGTCATGTGCCCCATTCCGGTGAGTTCGGTGAGCCCGACGCAGTGCGGCAGCGCGGCCGCGAGCCCGCGGGCGAGCACGACGGGGGTCAGCCGGTCGTCGCGGCCCACGATGACGGCGGTGGGCACCGTCAGCCGGGCCACCCCCTCGTCCAGGTCGAGGCCGGCCAGCACGTGCGACCACGCGCGGCGCACCCCGGCGGGGCAGGCGTGCACGATCCGTGCGCAGGCTTCCACCCGTTCGGGCGCGGAGCCCGGGCCCATGGTCGCGTACTTGAGGACCGCCCGGGTGGCGGGGGTGACGGGCCCGAGCGGGGCGGGCGACCCCAGCAGTCCCCGGGTCATACGGGTCCGCGCGCGCCCGGGGCGCAGCGGCAGCACGGTCGCCTCCGCGACCAGCCGCGAGCTGCCGGTGCTGCACAGCAGGGCGGCCGCGGCGTGCTCGGCGAACCGGGGGCGGCCGACGGCGGCCATGACGGTCATGCCGCCCATGGAGTGCCCGGCGACGACGGCCCGCTCGCCGGGGGCGAGGGTGGCCTCCAGCACGGCGACCAGGTCGTCGGCGAGGGCGGCGGTGCTGTACGCGGCGGCGGCCGGGCTGCGGCCGTGGCCGCGCTGGTCGTAGGCGATGACGCGATGGTCGCGGGCCAGTTCCCGGATCTGGGCGGCCCAGAAGGCGGTGGAGCAGGTCCAGCCGTGGGAGAGGACGACGGCCGGGGCGCCCTCGGGGCCGTGGACCTCGACGTGGAGGCGGGCCCCGTCGGCGGAGACGGCGACCAGTTCGCGGCCGGCCGCGGGGGGCGCGTACCGCCCGGCGGTGACGTGCGGCGGCCGGCTCATGCCGCGCCCTCGCCGGCGGTGGCCGACTCGGCGGCGGTGGCGGCAGCGGCGGTGGCGGCCGCCGGCGCGGCGGCCGCCGGGCGCTGGGCGGAATCCTCGCGCCCCCGGACCCGTACGACCTCGTACTCGGCCAGGTCGACCGTCAACGTCTCGCGCCGGAACTCACCCGTCGTGCCCGGCCAGACCGTGGTGTTGCGGCCCTGTGCGTCCAGGTACCAGCTGGTGCAGCCGCCGGTGTTCCACACCGTCCGCTCCATCCGCGCCTGCACGCGCCGGTTCCACCGGTTGACGGCGGAGGGGCGGGCGGCGAGCGCGGTGCGGCCGCCGCGCGGGCCGTCGCCGAGCAGTGACAGCTGGTGCAGGTAGTCGGCCATGTAGTTCAGCTGGGACTCGATCATCAGGATCATCGAGCTGTTGCCGAGTCCGGTGTTCGGGCCGATGATCGTCATCCAGTTGGGGAAGCCGGCCGCCGTCGCCCCGCGCAGCGCCTGCATCCCGTCCTTCCAGGTGTCCGCGAGGGTCTGCCCGTCCGCGCCGACCACCCGGTCGGCGATCGGCATGTCGGTGACGTGGAACCCGGTGCCGAAGATGATCGCGTCGACCTCCGCCTCGGTCCCGTCGGCGGCGACGAGGACCGAGCCCCGCACCTCCTTCAGCCCGGAGGCGACCACGTCCACGTCGGGCCGGGCGAGCGCGGGGTAGTACTCGCTGGAGAGCAGGATCCGCTTGCACCCGATCCGGTACGAGGGCGTCAGCCTGGCCCGCAGCACCGGGTCCTTGATGGAGCGCGCCATATTCGCCTTGGCCAGGGCTTCGATGAGCCCGAGTTGGTTCGGCCGCTTGGTGAACGCGCTGACCTGGAGTTCCCGGATCCCCCACAGCAGCCCGCGCCGGGCGGTCTGGGTGAAGGGCAGCTGCCGGTGCAGGCGGCGTTCGAGGGAGCTGATGGCCCGGTCGGTGCGCGGCATGACCCACGGAGGGGTGCGCTGGAAGAGGGTCAGGCGCGCCGTCTTCGGGGCGATGGCGGGGACGATCTGGATCGCGGAGGCGCCCGTGCCGATCATCGCGACGCGCTTGCCGCGCAGGTCGTAGTCGTGGTCCCAGCGCGCGGAGTGGAAGACCTTGCCGGGGAACTCCGCCAGCCCCGGGATCTCCGGCATTTTCGGGTCGGACAGCGGGCCGGTCGCCGACACCACGACGTCGGCGGTGAAGGCGCCCGCCGAGGTGTCGATCTCCCAGCGCAGTTCCTCGGCGTCCCAGCGCATCATCAGGACCTCGTGGCCGAAGCGGATGTGCGGCCGCAGCCCGAACGTGTCGGCGACGTGTTCCAGGTAGGCGCGGATGGCCGGCTGCCCGGAGAAGGTGCGGGGCCAGTCGGGGTTGGGCGCGAAGGAGAAGGAGTACAGGTGCGAGGGGACGTCGCAGGCGCACCCGGGATAGCTGTTGTCGCGCCAGGTGCCGCCGACGGAGTCGGCCCGTTCCAGGACGACGAAGTCCGTGATGCCCTCGCGCCGCAGCCGGACGGCCGCGCCGAGTCCGCCGAAGCCCGACCCGATCACCGCCACCCGTACGTGCTCGCGCCCGTGTCCGCGCCCGTCCATGCCGCTCATGCCCGCCGCCTCCCGCTTCCGCAGTCCGTCCCAGCCACGTCAAGCCACGCCGTCACACTCATCCGAACACTGCCAGCAATCACTGGCACAATCGGGAGCGTAGAGCAGCGCCGTACCCATGGGTAGGGGTCGCGCCCGGAAAGTTACCCGGGGTACGCCCTAGGCTGCGCATGTGGAGACGCGGGGGACGTGGGAGGCGGAGGCGGCCGTGAAGCGCGAGTACCGGACCCAGGAGCTGGCCGAGGCAGCCGGCATCCCGGTGCGCACCCTGCGCTTCTACCGTGAGCGCAGGCTGCTCCCGCCGCCGCGCCGCGAGGGCCGGATCGCCTGGTACGACGACCAGCACCTGGCCCGCCTGCGCACCATCGCCGCCCTGCTGGAACGCGGCCACACCCTCGGCGGCATCGCCGAACTCACCGCCGCCTTCGAGAAGGGCCGCGACGTCGGCCAGCTCGGCGAGCTGCTCGGCATGGGCTGGTCGGACGAGACGCCCGTACGGCTCACGCCGGAGGCGCTGGCCGACCACTTCGAGGGCGAGGTCACCCCGGAGAACCTGGCCGCCGCCCTCGACCTCGGCTACCTCGCCACCGACGGCGAGGAGATCGTGCACGTCAGCCGGCGCCTGCTGGACGTCTCCTCCGCCCTGGTCCGCGAGGGCGTACCGCTCGCCGCGGTACTGGAGACGGGCCGCCGGGTCCGCGCCCACGCGGACGCACTGGCGGAGCTCTTCACCGAGCTGATCTCCGGCCACCTCGGGGAGGAGGCCGTCACCCGGCTGCGGCCGCTCGCCAAGAGCGTGGTCGAGGCCGAACTCACGATGGCGATGGACCGCCTGCACCAGCGGCGCGGCCCTGCGGCGCCCCGGCCGTCCCAGCCGCCTCAGACGCCGCGCTCGTAGACGACGGTCACCGGCGCGTGGTCCGACCAGCGCTCCGGGTGCGTCTCGGCCCGCTCGACGAACGCCTTGACGGCCCGGGCGGCCAGTCCCGGCGTCGCGACCTGGAGGTCGATGCGCCAGCCGGCGTCGTTGTCGAAGGCCCGCCCGCGGTAGGACCACCAGGAGTAGGGGCCCTCGGTGTCGGGGTGCAGGACGCGCACGACGTCCACGTAACCGGCCTCCGAGTAGACCTTCCCGAGCCACTCGCGCTCCTCGGGCAGGAAGCCGGCGTTCTTCCGGTTGGTCTTCCAGTTCTTGAGGTCGGCCTCCTGGTGGCAGATGTTCCAGTCGCCGCACACCACGACCTCCCGGCCGTCGGCGGCCGCGCGCACCTTCAGCGCCCGCAGGTAGGTGTGGAACTCCGCCATGAAGCGGTACTTCTCCTCCTGCTTCTGCGTCCCGGCCTCGCCGGAGGGAAGGTACAGGCTCGCCACGGTGACCCCGGGCAGGTCGATCTCGACGTACCGCCCGCTCGCGTCGAACTCGTCACTGCCGAAGCCCACCTGTACCCGTTCGGGTGAGTTCCGCGTATACAGGGCGACGCCGGCCCGGCCCTTCACGGCGGCCGGCGCGAACACGGTGTGCCAGCCCTCGGGCTCCCGGGCCTCCACCGGAATCTGCGATTCCTCCGCCCGTACCTCCTGCAGGCACACGACGTCGGCATCGGATCCGGCGAGCCACTCCACGAAGCCCTTCTTCGCGGCGGCGCGGATCCCATTCACATTCACGGAGGTCACGGTGAGCATCCCAGCACCATAACCGCAGCCTTCCGTACGATGTTCTGATGTCTCACGGGATACACCTGCGCGCCGTACCGTACGACCACCCGGACGCGCTGAAACTCGACGCCCAGGTCCAGCTCGAATACCAGGAGCGCTACGACGGCGAGGGCGACGCCACCTTCCTCGACCCGGCGATGTTCGTCCCGCCGGCCGGGCTCTACCTCCTGGCGTACGACGCCTCGGACACCCCGGTGGCCAGCGGCGCCTGGCGGGCCCAGGACCACAACGACGAGGGCTACTCGGACGGCGACGCCGAGGTCAAGCGCATGTACGTCGTACCCGAGGCCCGCGGGAAGGGCCTCGCCCGCCGCATCCTGGCCGAACTGGAGGCCGACGCGACGGCGGCCGGGCGCCGCCGGATGGTCCTGGAGACGGGCGACCGGCAGCCGGAGGCGATCGAGCTGTACCTGTCGTCGGGGTACACGCACGCGGAGAAGTTCGGCTACTACCGGGAGTACGAGTCGAGCCGCTGCATGGCGAAGCCGCTGCCGTCGCCCGCCGCCCCCGCCTGACCGAACCGCCGACCCGCCGACCCGCCCGTCGGTACCGCTCCGGGCGCTCGAACGCCGCGCAGGCCACGCACGACCCGCCGCCGGCGTTCGACCGCCCGCCCCCCGCCCCGCTACCGCCCGAGCCACTCCGCCCGGTCGCTCCCCCACCGCGACGGCCCCCGCCGCCACTCCCCGAGCGGACTCGCGGCGTGGCGCAGCGTCCCGTACCCCGACGGCCCCTCCCGCAGCCACGGCCCCGCCGCGTACCCCGGCACCCCGGGCCCCGCCCCCGGGACGTCCCGCACCAGCCACGACGCCGTCCCGGCCAGGGAGAACCGCAGCAGCCCCCCGGTCCCGCCCGCCAGCGCCCTGAGGACGCCCGCCGCGATCAGGTACCCCGTCCCGTGGTCCAACGCCTGCGCCGGCAGCACCCCCGGCACGCCGTCCTCCCCCGCGCACCGCGCGGCGATCCCGTACCCCGCCTGCACCAGCGAGTCGAACCCCCGCCGCCCGGCCCACGGCCCCCGCCTGCCCCACGCGCACAACTCCGCCACCACCAGCCCCGGCCGCCGCTCCAGCAGCTCCCGCCCGCCCAGGCCGAAACGTTCCAGCGCCCCCGGCCGGTAGCCCGTGACGACGACGTCCGCCCCGTCGAGCAGCCCCTCCAGTACCGCCCGGTCCTCCGCCCGCGCGAGGTCCAGCAGCGCCGACCGCTTCCCGAACCCGGTGTCCGCGTACGCGTCGTCCGCCTCCGGCAGCCCCGGGGGGTCGATCCGCAGCACGTCCGCCCCGAGCACGCCGAGCGTGCGCGTGGCGACGGGGCCGGCGATGACCCGGGTCAGGTCCAGCACGCGCACCCCCGAGGCCGGAAGCGAAGCGGCCGCCGGCCCGAGCGGACGCACGCCGCGCGCGTCCCCCCGTACCCACTCCGCCAGCGGCTGCGCGGCCCCGTACTCGGGCGCCACCGCGACGGCCAGCCCGCCCTCCCCGTGGACGAGCTCCTGCACCTCCACGGCGCTACGCCCGGCGAGGGCCCCGCGCACCGCCTCCGGGGTCGCCGGCACGCCGAGGGCCCGTACGAGGGCCGCCTCGTGGTGCGGATAGTTGGCGTGGGTGCGCACCCACCCGTCGGCGGCCCGCCAGAACCCCGACAGCGGGGCGAAGCCCACCGGGGCGCGGCCCTCGATCCGAAGGTGGCGTTCGCTGACGAAAGCCGTCGCCACGGCCCCCTCGTCCACGATCACGGGAGCCGCGTCCAGGGCCGTCCCCCCGGCCCGTACGGCGGCCAGCTCGGCTGCCGCGAGCGCGCACACCCCGACGGTGGCCCGCGCCAACTCGCGCACCGGCAGGGGACCCTCCAGGCCGCTCGGGCCCCGGTACTCCACCCGCTCCGACAGCCCGTCGGCACCGCCGAGGGCTTTCCACGCCTGCGCCGTGGCGCCGTCCTGGTTCGTCATGCGCCCCAGTGTGGCGTGACGGATCTTCAGGGAAAGCAGAAAGTCCCGCCCGATCTTGCGATCGGACGGGACCTTCATCGTCTGTGGACCTGTGGGGATTTGAACCCCAGACCCCCTCGATGCGAACGAGGTGCGCTACCAGACTGCGCCACAGGCCCTTGCGACGTGTGAAACATTAGCATCCCCGCGCCGCTGCTCCAAAACGCGTTCCCGGCCGCGGGCCGGCGGGGCGCGGCGACCACCTCCGGCGGGGTCCTCGCAGGTCACCCGCCGGAGGCCGGGACGTTCACTCGTTCGCGGCGCGCGGCCGGTCGTCGCTTTCGTACTGGTCGAAGAGCGGGGTCCGCCCGGCCTCGCGGCCGCGCGGGCGCGGGGTGGCCGGGTGGGGCTGGGGCTCCGGCTTGGCGGGGGCCGGGCCCGGCTGGGCGCGCAGCCGCGGGTTGGTGGGCTCGGCGGCGCTCGAACGGGTGGCGCTCCAGCCGTCCGGGTTGACCGGCCCGGTGGCGCGCGGGGCGACGGGGGCCGTCACGTACGTGGGCAGCGGGACCGGTACGGGCTCCCAGCTGTCGCCGCGCGCCGGGCCGCGCTCGCGCTCGCGCTGCTGGTCGACCCACTCGGCATGGTCGGTCTGCTCGACGAGCGCGCGGCGCCCGGCCTCCTGGGGGGAGACCGGCGGCGCAGGGTCCGGCTCGGCGGCGCCGGCGGGCTCGGGGTCGCGGCGGCGGGAGCGGCTCTCGCGCAGGGCGCGGGCGGCCGCCTCGGCGCGGCGGCGGTCCATGGTGAACTCGTAGCGCCGGCGTTCCTGGACGCGCAGGTGCACGATGTACGCGCTGAGCAGGAGGGCCGGGACGGCCGGCGCCCACAGGTAGCGCAGCCCGCCGACGGCCGCGGCGATGGCGCCGCCGCTGAAGGCGAGGAAGAGCAGGGCCGTGGTGCGCCGGCGGCGCGCGAGGACCTGGAGGCGCTGCTGGCGACGGACCCGCTCGACCCGTTCGACCTCGACCGATCTCGGTTCGGCCCGGGTCGGGGGCACGCCGAAGGCCCGGGCGTCGGCGTCCACGGAATTCACCGTTTCGGTCGCCGCGTCCGGGTCCGCGTGGGGCTGGGGATCCGCCTGGACTTCACCGCGCTCACGCAGCCCCTTGGCGTAACGGCGCTCCATTCCCGCCCGGCCGGAAAGCAGCCGAATGGCGGTGGAGAAGCGTTCCGTCGGACGCGCTTCGTTCAGCTCGTCCTGCCTCCGGAGCCACATGGGCACCAAGTAGGCGGCCCAGGCCCCGACGATGACTGCGTAGATGAGGCCGCTGCTGCTCACACCCACACCGTAGAGGGGCGCGGCCGGACGGATCAGCCAATTGGGCCGGTGTGTCGCACGATCCGGCTGATATCACCGACTTTTTTTGTGATTCTTCGGATCAGGTTATGGGCGAATCGAGCGGTAATTCGAACGCTTTTGCGATTACCTGCCTTACGGCGTGGTCGTCGGCGGCGGGCTTTCCTTCTTGCGCACCCGGTTCCAGCGGCGCAGCAGCCCCTGCGGGACCTCCTCCGCGGTGAGCGCGAAGACCAGGTGGTCGCGCCAGGCTCCGTCGATATGGAGATAACGCGGCCGCAACCCCTCCTCCCGGAAGCCCAGCTTCTCCACCACGCGGCGGCTGGGGCCGTTCTCGGGGCGGATGCACACCTCGATGCGGTGCAGCCCGACCTTCAGGAAACAGTGGTCCACGGCGAGCGCGACGGCCGTCGGCATCACCCCGCGGCCCGCCACGTCCCGGTCCACCCAGTAGCCCACGTGGGCGGCGCACATCGATCCCCAGGTGATCCCGGCGACCGTCAGCTGGCCGACCAGCCGCCCCTGGTACTCGATGACGAAGGGCAGCATCCGGCCCGCGTTCGCCTCCGCCCGCAGGTGGCGGACCATCTGCCGGTAGGTCGGCCGGTGGATCACCGGCCCCCACGGCGCCGGCGGCGGGATGGTGGCCTCCCACGGCCGCAGCCAGTCGCGGTTGCGCCGGTTGACCTCGCGCCAGGCGCGCTGGTCGCGCATCTTTATCGGCCGCAGCGTGACGTCGCCGTCCGCCAGCACCACCGGCCAGGACGGGCCGTTCAGCTCGGGCTCCCGGGGGCCGCGTCCGGTCTGGGGTGGTCGCCGCCCCGGATCTGGTCGACGGCGTGCGGCAGGATCCGCGACAGCACCGCCAGGCCGTCCTTGACCCCGCCCGTGGAGCCGGGCAGGTTCACGATCAGCGTGCGGCCCGCCACGCCGGCCAGGCCCCGCGACAGGGCGGCGGTCGGCACCTTGGCGAGGCCCTCGGCGCGGATGGCCTGCGGGATGCCCGGGATCTCGTAGTCGAGCACGCGGGCGGTCGCCTCCGGGGTCCGGTCGGTCGGCGAGATGCCGGTGCCGCCGGTGGTCAGGATGACCTCGTACCCGGCGGCGACGCCCTCCCGCAGCGCGGCCTCGACGGGGTCGCCGTCCGCGACGACGCGCGGGCCGTCGACCGCGAAGCCCAGCTTCTCCAGGGCCTCGGCCAGCAGCGGACCGCCCTTGTCGGCGTACACGCCCTGCGAGGCGCGGTTGGAGGCGGTGACCACCAGGCCGCGGGGTACGGGCGCGCCGTCGGCGGCGGCCGGCGCTTCCCGGGTCCCGCGGGCCACGGGCGGCACGTGGCTGTGGACCTCGCCGCCGCGCGGCGGCGTCACGAGCGCGTCCAGTCGCCGGACTTGCCGCCCGTCTTCTCCTCCACCCGGACGTCGGTGATGACCGCGCCCTTGTCGACGGCCTTCACCATGTCGATCACGGTGAGTCCGGCGACGGCGACGGCGGTCAGCGCCTCCATCTCCACGCCCGTGCGGTCGGTGGTCTTGACGGTGGCGAGGATCTCGACGGCGTCGTCGGCGACCTTCAGGTCCACCTTCACCCCGGAGACCGCCAGCGGGTGGCAGAGCGGGATCAGGTCGGGGGTCTTCTTGGCCCCCATGATCCCGGCGATCCGCGCGGTGGCGAGGGCGTCGCCCTTCGGCACTCCCTCGCCGCGCAGCAGCTCGATCACCCGGGGCGAGACCAGGACGCGGCCGCTGGCGCGCGCCGTGCGGGTGGTGACGTCCTTTGTCGATACGTCGACCATCCGGGCCGCGCCGGCCTCGTCGATGTGCGTCAGCCTGCTCTGCGTACTCATGTCTACGTGCCGCTCCCGCTCCGGGCCCCGAAACGCCGGGGCCTGTGTGGTGCAACACGCTACCCGCACCGGGCCCTCCCGAGCCGGGCAGGACCACTGGGCGAACGGGGCGGCCGGCCGCGCGGGGCGACCGGCCGGACGCGGCCGCAGTGAGGGCGGGTCGGCTAGCCGAGCGGGATGACTTCCAGCTCGCTGCCCGGCTCCACCGAGGTGACGTCCTCGGGGACGACCATCAGCGAGTCGGCGTGCGCCAGGGCGGCGATCAGGTGCGAGCCCGATCCGCCGACCGGGCTGACGGTGCCCGCCTCGGGGTCGTACTTCCCGCGCAGGAACTGCCGGCGGGCGGCCGGGGAGCGCAGCGGCTCGTCGGCCTTCAGCACGGCCCGCACGCCCGGACGGCTGACCTGCGACGCCGGCAGCCCCATGAGGGCCCGGATGGCGGGGCGCACGAACAGCTCGAAGGAGACGTACGAGGACACCGGGTTGCCGGGCAGGGCCAGCAGCGGGGTGTGGTCGGGGCCGACCGTGCCGAAGCCCTGCGGCTTGCCGGGCTGCATCGCGAGCTTGCGGAAGTCGACACCGGCCGCCTGCGGCTCCTCGCCGTCGCCGGAGCCGGCGGCGGTCAGGGCCTCCTTGACCACGTCGTACGCGCCGACGCTGACCCCGCCCGTGGTGACCAGCAGGTCGGCGCGGATCAGCTGGTCCTCGATGGTGGAGCGCAGCGTGTCGGCGTCGTCGGCGACAGCGCCGACGCGGTAGGCGATGGCACCGGCGTCGCGGGCGGCGGCGGCCAGGGCGAAGCTGTTGGAGTCGTAGATGGTCCCGGCGGCCAGCGCCTCACCCGGCTGGACCAGCTCGCTGCCGGTGGACAGCACGACCACGCGCGGGCGCGGGCGGACCCGTACGGTGCCGCGGCCGATCGCCGCCAGCAGCGCGATCTGCGGCGGGCCGAGGACGGTGCCGGCGGCCAGCGCCAGGTCGCCGGCCTGGACGTCGCTGCCGCGGGCGCGGACGTGCGCCCGGGCCTCGGCCGCGCGGTGGACCCGCACCTCGCCGCCCGCGCCCTCGGGCGCGGCGCTGGCCGGGGTCATCCCGGAGGCGGCGCCGCCGCCCGTGCCGCCGTCGGTCCACTCGACCGGTACGACGGCTTCCGCTCCGGGGGGCAGCGGGGCGCCGGTCATGATGCGGGCGGCCTGGCCGGGTCCGACGGTGGGCAGCTCGCCGCTGCCCGCCGCGACGTCGCCGATGACCGTGAGCACCGCGGGGAACTCCTCGCTCGCACCCTGGACATCGGCCGTGCGGACGGCGTACCCGTCCATGGAGCTGTTGTCGAAGGGCGGGAGGGCGACGGGCACGGTGACGTCCTCGACCAGGACGCAGCCCTGGGCGTCGAGCAGCTGGAGCTCGATGGGCTCCAGCGGCCGGACGGCTGCGAGGACGTCCGCGAGGTGCTCGTCCACCGACCACAGGCGGTGGTGGCCGGTGTCCTGCGGTGCTCTGCTGCTCAAGGTGCTACATCTCCTCCGTGACGTAACGGTGAAGCCAGGTGCGGAACTCCGGGCCCAGGTCCTCACGTTCGCACGCGAGTCGGACGATGGCCCGCAGGTAGTCCCCCCGGTCCCCGGTGTCGTAGCGGCGGCCTCGGAAGACCACGCCGTGCACCGGGCCGCCCACGCTCTCGTCGGCGGCCAGCTTCTGCAGGGCGTCGGTGAGCTGGATCTCCCCACCGCGGCCCGGCTCGGTCTCCCGCAGTATGCCGAAGATCGCGGGGTGCAGGACGTAGCGTCCGATGACCGCGTAGTTGCTGGGCGCCTCGGCGGGCTCCGGCTTCTCCACGAGGCCGGTGATGCGGACGACGTCGTCCTCGCCGGTCGCCTCGACGGCGGCGCAGCCGTAGAGGTGCACGTGGGCGGGGTCGACCTCCATCAGGGCGATGACGGTGCCGCCGGTGTTCGCGTGGACCTCGACCATCCGGCGCAGCAGGGGGTCGCGCGGGTCGATGAGGTCGTCGCCGAGGAGGACCGCGAAGGGTTCGTCGCCGACGTGCGGCTCGGCGCACAGGACGGCGTGGCCGAGGCCGCGCGGGTCGCCCTGGCGGACGTAGTGCATGGTGGCGAGGTCGCTGGACTCCTGGACCTTCTTCAGCCGGTCGTCGTCGCCCTTGGCGGTCAGGGCCGACTCCAGCTCGTAGTTGCGGTCGAAGTGGTCTTCGAGGGCGCGCTTGTTACGACCTGTGATCATCAGGACGTCGTCGAGGCCGGCCGACACGGCCTCCTCGACCACGTACTGGATGGCCGGCTTGTCCACGACCGGGAGCATTTCCTTGGGGGTCGCCTTGGTCGCCGGCAGGAAACGGGTACCGAGGCCCGCAGCCGGAATGACGGCTTTCTTGATCACAGGGTGCGACTGAGTCATGGGCAGAACCATAGTGGGTCGTACCGAACACCCGGCCAGATTCCGGTAAATAGATCCAACTCTGTCCTGATAGAAAAGGAAATGTGACCTAACTGTGGTAGAGAGCCTGTCCGGAAATGCACCGTTCCCTCCCGAGAAGGCCGCCCTGCGCCGCCAACTCCTCGCCGCTCGGCAGGCCTTGTCACCCGAGGCCCGCCGCACGGCGGCGGGCGCGCTCGCGCGCTCCGCGCTGGCGCTGCCGGAACTGGCCGGCGCGCGCACGGTGGCCGCGTACGTCTCCGTCGGCGCGGAACCCGGCACGCGCGAGCTGCTCGACGCGTTGCGCGACGCCGGCAAGCGGGTGCTGCTGCCCCTGCTGCTGCCGGACAACGACCTCGACTGGGCGGCGTACGAGGGCCCGGGCAGCCTGGCCGAGGCCGCGCACCCGGGGAAGATGCGGCTGCTGGAGCCCTCCGGTCCGCCGCTGGGCCCGCAGGCCGTCACCGGGGCGGACGCGGTGCTGCTGCCCGGGCTGGCGGTGGACCGGCGCGGGATGCGGCTCGGACGGGGCGGGGGCTCGTACGACCGGGTGCTGGCCCGGTTGGAGCGGGCCGGCGCGCATCCGGCGCTGGTGGTGCTCCTCTACGACGAAGAGGTGGTCGCGCGGGTCCCGGAGGAACCGCACGACCACCCCGTCCAGGCGGTCGCCACCCCGTCGGGGGTGGTGCGCTTCACGGCCTGATCACGCCGGGGCGGTCAGGCCGTGCGCGCCGCTCACGGCTTGAGCGTCAGGGTGTCCACTGTCGACTTGTCGACGGCGTCCTTCCCGAACGGCCAGTCCAGCAGCTCACCCTTGGCCCAGAGGGTCGTCTGGTCCGTGTAGTTGCCGTCGTACGCGTGGCCCGAGGCGCCGGTCAGGTTGATCCAGCGCGACTTGTCCAGGTCGTTGAGGTTGACGACCATCCGCATCGACGGCACCCACGTGACGTCGTACCCGCTGGAGGCGTTCCAGCCGGTGGCGTTGACGGTGGCCTCGCCGCCGCCCAGGTTCCACGGGCCACGGTTGAGGAGCCACTGCATGAAGCCCGGGCCCTCCTTGCCGATGGTCTGGTTCTTCAGCGTCAGCTGGTGCAGCCGGCCCCAGCTCCAGGTCGACTGGTCCTTGCCGAGCTTGGCGGTCAGCTCCCAGCGCGCGTCCTCCATCGCCCGGGCGAAGAGCTCGTCGCGGGTCTTGATGGGCTTGTCGTGGACGGTCTTCGGGGTGGCGGTCCACCACGGCGACTTCTCGTCCTTGACCAGCCGGCGGACCACCTCGAACCAGCGGTCGCCGCCGTCCGGCTGCGCGGAGTCGGGACCGCGCGTGCCGCACTCGCGGACGGTCTTGGCGAGGTCGTCGTTGGGGCCGGTGCTCTCCTCGATGACGTTCATGCAGCTGCCCTCGACGCGCAGCTCCTTCGGCATCTTGTCGCCGAACGCCAGCTTGAGGATGTTGCGCCAGACCGCGTTGAAGTACGCGGCCGCCGCCGAGTCGTTCTCCTGGGTGTAGTTCCAGCCCTCCAGCAGCTTCTGCGCCGAGCGCACGTCCGGGTCGGAGACGGGGATCCTGGCCAGCATCGGGGTCAGCAGCGCGGCGATCTCGCTGCTGTTGTCCATCTGCATGGTGCGCATGTCGTCGGTGGAGATCTTGCCGCTGTCCTTGATCTTCGCCTCGATGAGGTCGTTGATCCGCTGGCTGCGGGCGCCGTAGCCCCAGTCGGTGGTCAGGACGTACGGGTACTTGCCCGCGCCGCCGGGGCCGCTCGTGCCGGTGCCGGTGCCGGTGCCGGTGCCGGCGCCGGCGCCGGCGCCGGTCCCGGTGGTCGCGGACTCGGTGACGGCCTGGTTGGCGGTGACGATGTAGCCGCGCTGTGGGTTGAGCTCCCAGGGCAGCTCGTTCTGCGGGATGTAGCCGGCGTTGCCGTCGCGGCCGCCCTTCCACGCGTACTTGGGGTCCCAGCCCGGGGCCGGCATGCGGCCGTCGCCCTGGCCGCGGACCGGGATGCGGCCCGGGGCCTGGTAGCCGATGTTGCCGGTGGGGCCCTTGTTGTCGGCGTAGATCAGGTTCTGGGACGGGACCTCGAAGTCCGCGGCCGCGGCCCGGAAGCTCGGGAAGTCCTTGGCCCGGTCCAGCTTGAAGACGGCGTCCATCGACTTGCCGGGGTCCAGGGCGGTCCAGCGCAGGGCGACGGCGTAGCCGGTGCCGCGGTCGGGGGCCGAGCTCGGGACGGGGGCGCGGGAGCCGACGGTCTCCAGCTGGTCGCTGCGGTCGGAGATCAGCGGTCCGTTGTTGGTGGTGCGGACGGTGATCTTCTTGCTCTTGCCGCCGGCGACCTTGATCTCCTCTTCACGGGTGGTGAAGGGGACGACCTTGTTGTCGTAGACGTAGCCCTCGGGACGGACCTGCTCCAGGTAGAGGTCGGTGACGTCGGCGCCAAGGTTGGTCATGCCCCAGGCGATGTCGGCGTTGTGGCCGATGACCACGCCGGGCATGCCGGAGAAGGTGAAGCCGGCGACGTCGTACTGGCACTTGGCCGAGACGGCGCGGCAGTGCAGGCCCATCTGGTACCAGACCGAGGGCAGCTGCGGGGACAGGTGCGGGTCGTTCGCGAGCAGCGGCTTGCCGGTGGTCGTGTACTTGCCGGAGACGACCCAGGAGTTGGAGCCGATGCCGCTGCCGTTGGGGCCGAGGATGGCCGGGATGTCGTCCAGGGTCTTGGCGAGGGAGGTCAGCTGCGTGCGCAGGCCGACGGCCGCGCCCTGGGCGCTCGCGTTGTCGGCGAGGCCGGTGGCGGGGTTGACTCCGCCGTTGGGGGTGGCCTGCGAGCCGGTGGCGCCGGTGCCCGTGGTGGCGCCCGTGCCGGTGCCCGGGCCGGGGGTGGCGCCCGTGCCGGTGGTGCCGGTGCCCGTGCCGGTGGTGCCCGTCGTGGAGGAGCCGGAGGCCGCGGTGCCCTGGGGCGCGTACTTGCCGCCCGCGACGGTGCCGCCCTCGACGATCGGCTTGTTCCGGTCGAAGGGGTAGGCGGGGTAGAGCTCGTCGATCTGCGCCTGCGTGAGCTTGTTCGACATCAGCGAGCGGTCGATCTCGTCCTGCATGTTGCCGCGCAGGTCCCAGGCCATCGCCTTGAGCCAGGCCACCGAGTCGACCGGCGTCCACTGCTCGGGCTTGTAGCCGTCGGTGATCTTCAGGGCGGCGTGCTCGACGGAGAGGTCCTTGCCGGACTTCCCCTTCAGCCACGTGTTGACCCCGTCGGCGTAGGCCTGCAGGTACTTCTTCGTGTCGGCCGAGAGCTTCTTGTCGTACTCCTCCTGCGCGACCTGGCGCCAGCCGAGGGTGCGCAGGAAGGCGTCGGTCTCGACCTGGCCGGAGCCGAACATCTCGGAGAGACGGCCGGAGGTCATGTGACGGCGTACGTCCATCTCCCAGAACCGGTCCTGCGCGTGGACGAAGCCCTGCGCGCGGAAGAGGTCCTCGTCGTTGTCGGCGTAGAGCTGGGGGATCCCGTGCTCGTCGCGCTTGACGTCGACGGTCCCGGTCAGGCCGGGGACCTTGAGGGAGCCGGTGGTCTGCGGGAACGAAGCGCGCACGGTGTCCACGCTCCAGTACGCGCCGTAGCCGAGGCCCGCCAAGAGCGCCAGGACCAAGACGAGCACGAGCAGGCGTGCGCGTCGTCCCTTCTTCTTGACGGAAGGTCCGGATTCTTTGGCGGGCATCGCTGTCCTTCGAGGGGCAGGGTGGTCCTGGGAGTGCTGGGAGCAACCATAGGCGCAGGACCGCCTCCGTTGATCCGCCAGGGGTCAAGGTCCGTAGGACAGGGGGGAACCGCCGTTTCACAATGTGGGTATCGCGTAAAGAGTCCGTCAAAGATTAGGTAAGGTAACGAAGCACTTGCCGAATACGCCGCCGGTGGAACGTTCCGCCGGACGCGCTTTGAGGAAAGGGCCGCCCACTGACTGTCCACACGCTCAACGAGCTCCTGCTGGTCTGCTCGCTCGTGCTGCTCGTCGCGGTCGCGGCGGTACGCATCTCTTCACGCAGCGGCCTCCCCAGCCTGCTCATCTACCTCGGCATAGGCATCGCCATAGGCCAGGACGGCATCGGCAACGTCGTATTCGACAACGCCGAGCTGACGCAGGTCATCGGTTACGCCGCGCTCGTCGTCATCCTCGCCGAGGGCGGTCTGGGCACCAAGTGGAAAGAGATCAGACCGGCCCTGCCGCAGGCGGTCGTCCTGTCGCTGGCCGGCGTCGCGGTGAGCGTGGGGGTCACCGCGGCCGGCGCGCACTACCTGGTCGGACTCGAATGGCGGCAGGCACTGCTGATCGGTGCGGTCGTCTCCTCGACCGACGCGGCGGCGGTCTTCTCCGTCCTGCGGAAGGTTCCGCTCCCCTCGCGCGTGACGGGTGTGCTGGAGGCCGAGTCCGGCTTCAACGACGCCCCCGTCGTCATCCTGGTGGTGGCCTTCGCGACGGTCGGTCCGGTGGACGCCTGGTACGTCCTGGTCGGCGAGATCGCGCTGGAGCTGGCGATCGGCGCCGCGATAGGCCTGGCGGTGGGCTTCCTGGGGGCGTACGGGCTGCGGCACGTGGCGCTGCCCGCCTCCGGCCTGTACCCGATCGCCGTGATGGCGATCGCGGTGAGCGCGTACGCGGCCGGCGCGATGGCGCACGGCTCCGGCTTCCTCGCGGTCTACCTGGCGGCGATGGTGCTGGGGAACGCGAAGCTGCCACACTGGCCGGCCACGCGGGGGTTCGCCGACGGGCTGGGCTGGATCGCGCAGATCGGCATGTTCGTGCTGCTGGGCCTGCTGGTGACCCCGCACGAGCTGGCCGGGGACTTCTGGCCCGCCGTGATCATCGGACTGGTGCTCACGATGGTGGCGCGGCCGCTGGAGGTGTTCGTCAGCCTGCTGCCGTTCCGGGTGGCGTGGCCGGAGCAGGTCCTGATGTCGTGGGCGGGGCTGCGCGGCGCCGTGCCCATCATCCTGGCGACGATCCCGATGGTGACCGGGATCGAGGGCAGCGACCGGGTCTTCAACATCGTCTTCGTGCTGGTCGTCGTCTACACGCTGGTGCAGGGGCCGACGCTGCCGTGGCTGGCGCGCAAGCTGAACCTGCGCGAGACCGACGAGGCCGCGGCGGACCTGGGCATCGAGTCGGCGCCGCTGGAGAAGCTGCGCGGGCACCTGCTGTCCTTCTCGATACCCGAGGCGTCGCGGATGCACGGCGTGGAGGTCGGCGAGCTGCGGCTGCCGGCGGGGGCGTCGGTCACGCTGGTGGTCCGGGACGCGAAGAGCTTCGTGCCGGCGCCGTCGACGGTGCTGCGCCGGGGGGACGAGCTGCTGGTGGTGGCCACGGATCCGGTGCGGGACGCGGCGGAGGCGCGGCTGCGGGCGGTGGCGCGCGGCGGCAAGCTCGCGGGGTGGCTGGGCACCGGTGGCGGAACGTCACTCTAGGTGCCGGAGGGTGGCCGTTCGCGCCACCCGGGCGGCGGTTTTCAGTTAGAGCGGCATTCTAAATCAGCAATTTCGGTGGCTTGCACCCGACCTTGCCCCCATTTCGGAGGGTCGGAATGCGAAGTTCCAGTTAATCGCAGGTGAAGACATGCCTTGTCACCGTAATCACAGGGCGTGGTAGTGGATTCCCCTGTACGATGAAGGCACACCACATCGAACCAACTCTGCCTGACGCAGAGCTGGCGCGACCGCAAAGCGGCCGTGGCACCCTCCCGCAGTGGGCGCCCAGGTATCACTCGGTTCTGCGCAAGAGGACAGCTCTCGGGGCTCCCACATGTACGGGTGCGGTCGCTCACAAAGCGGCCCGCCGTCCGCAGACGGGGATGCTCTACCAGGCAGCGGAAAGGCCAGGCCGTGACATCCGCGGTCACGACCGACACGTCCGCCCGACCCGGTTACGGGCAGCTCCTGCGCACGCCCGGCGCCCTCTCCTTCGTCCTCCCCGGCTTCGCCGCCCGCCTGCCCTTCGGCATGCTGACCATCAGCATCCTGCTGCTCGTCCAGCACGCCACCGGCTCCTACGGCGACGCCGGCATCGTCTCCGCCGTCACCGGCGTCTCGATGGCCCTGTTCGCCCCGGTCATGGGCAAGCTCACCGACCGCCGCGGCCAGAGCGCCGTCCTCGTACCGGTCGTCCTCGCCCACGCCACGGCGGTCTCCGCCCTGACCGCGCTGGCCCTGCTCGGCGCCCCGCTGTGGGCGCTCGCCCTGGCCGCCGTCCCGGCCGGCGCCTCCGTCCCGCAGGTCGGGCCCATGGTCCGGACCCGGTGGGCGGTCAAGCTGGAGGGCTCCCCGCTGCTGCCGACCGCGGCCGCGTTCGAGTCCGTCACCGACGAGTTCACCTTCGTCGTCGGCCCGGTGCTCGCCACCGCGCTGTGCACCGGGGTCCACCCGGCCGCCGGCCTGGCCACCGAGGCGGCCCTGACCCTGCTCGGCGGCCTGTTCTTCGCCGCGCAGCGCTCCACCGAGCCTAAGACCGCCCCCGCGGCGGCCGCCGGCGAGAAGCACGCCTCGGCCCTGTCCTTCCCCGGCCTGCGCGTCCTGATCGTCGCGTTCCTCGGCATCGGCGCCGTCTTCGGCGGCATGCAGGTATCGCTCACCGCCTTCGCCGGCGAGATCGGCAACCCGGGCGCCAACGGCCTGCTCTACGGCGTCTTCGCGGCCGGCAACATGATCGCGGGCATCACCATGGGCGCCGTCGCCTGGAAGATCGGCCCGCGCCGCCGCCTGATCCTGGGCTACGTCGGCCTGACCGCCGCCGCCTCGGTGCTGTGGGCCGTGAACTCGGCCGTCCTGATGGGCGCGGTCGGCCTGGTCGTCGGTCTGTGCATCGCCCCCGCGCTGATCACCGGCTACACGATGATCGAGCAGCTGGTCCCGGCCGCCTCGCGCACCGAGGCCTTCACCTGGCTGACCGGTGCGGTCGCCTTCGGGCAGGCCGTCGCCGTGATCGTGGCCGGCCGCCTGACGGACGCGCACGGATCCTCGTACGGGTTCCTCGTGCCGCTGGCCGCCACCGCGCTCGCGCTGGTCACCCTGGTGGCGCTGCGCGCGAAGCTCGCGCCGAAGGCCCCGAGCCGCATCGTGAACTCGTCCGCGCCGGCCGCCACCGCGCCCGGCCGGACCGGGCGGGAGCGCACGGCCGAGCGTGGGATCGGTCACCGCGCGCCTGTGACGGTGGACTGATCCGCCGGAATACGTCACCATGGAGCGTCGTTAGCACTCATTGAGTGAGAGTGCCAGGAGGAAATTCGTGCCGACCTACCAGTACCAGTGCACCGAGTGCGGTGAGGGCCTTGAGGCCGTGCAGAAGTTCACCGATGACGCGCTGACCGTGTGCCCGAGCTGCGACGGACGCCTGAAGAAGGTGTTCTCCGCGGTCGGCATCGTCTTCAAGGGCTCCGGTTTCTACCGGAACGACAGCCGTGGCGCCTCGTCGAGCAGCACGCCCGCCTCGAAGCCGTCCTCCTCGTCGTCCACGTCGACGTCGACCGCTTCGGCCCCGGCCGCCGCGTCGTCCTCGACGTCCTCCAGCGCGGGCGGCAGCAGCTCCAGCTCGGCCGCCTGACCTCGTACGCCTTGCGCAAAGGCCCCGTTCGCCCTCCTGGGCGGCGGGGCCTTTCGCGTCCCCCGTTAGGGTGGCCGCATGGTGAACGCAGAGATCGGTGTAATCGGCGGCTCGGGCTTCTACTCCTTCCTGGAGGACGTCACCGAGATCCAGGTGGAGACCCCCTACGGGCCTCCGAGCGACTCCCTGTACCTGGGCGAGCTCGCCGGCCGGCAGGTGGCGTTCCTGCCGCGGCACGGGCGCAGCCACACCGTGCCGCCCCACAAGATCAATTACCGGGCCAACCTGTGGGCGCTGCGTTCGGTCGGCGTCCGGCAGGTGCTGGGGCCGTGCGCGGTGGGCGGCCTGCGGGCGGAGCACGGGCCGGGCACCCTGCTGGTACCGGACCAGCTGGTCGACCGTACGAAGTCCCGTGCGCAGACCTTCTTCGACGGGGAGCCGCTGCCGGACGGGAGCGTCCCGAACGTCGTGCACACCACGTTCGCCGACCCGTACTGCCCGGTGGGGCGCTCGGTGGCGCTCGCGGCGGCGCGCGGACGGGAGTGGGAGCCGGTGGACGGCGGCACCATGGTCGTCATCGAGGGGCCCCGCTTCTCGACGCGTGCGGAGTCCCGGTGGCACGCGGCGGCCGGCTGGTCGGTGGTCGGCATGACCGGGCACCCGGAGGCGGTCCTCGCCCGTGAGCTGGGCCTCTGCTACACGTCGATGGCGTTGGTGACGGACCTGGACGCGGGTGCGGAGACGGGCGAGGGGGTCTCGCACACGGAGGTCCTGAAGGTGTTCGGCGAGAACGTCAGCCGGCTGCGCGAGGTCCTGTTCGACGCCGTGGCGGGCCTTCCGGCGACCGAGGACCGCGACTGCCTGTGCACCCACGCCCACGACGGCTGGGACCTGGGCATCGAACTGCCGTAGGCGCGCTGGAGGCGGGCCGCAGGCGCCATGGAGGCGGGCCGTGTCCTTGACGGGCCACGGCCGGCCTCGGGTGCCGGGCGGGGGAATCGTTTCTTCGGGTGATGTCACGTTCCGCGGGGCCGTCCTGTCTCCTCTGCGAAGGGGTCGACGGGACCCCCACGTGGAAGAGGCCGCCATGCCGCGCATCTCGCTCACCCCGCCCCGCACCCTCCTCACGCGCGTCGGCGCCTGGTACGCGCGCCGCACCTACGGCAAGGTGCTCGACCCCGTCCAGGCGTACGGGCACAACGCGCGCGTGCTGTTCTCGTACGCCCGTTTGGAACAGCGGGCGGCGAAGTGAAGCGCGCTCGACGCCGGGCTGAAGCACCTCGCGGTGATGGCCTGCGCCGCGCGGATCAACTGCTCCTGGTGCATGGACTTCGGCTACTGGGAGGGCCACGAGCTGGGCCTGTCGCCGGAGAAGATCGAGCGGGTGCCGCGGTGGCGCGAGGCCCGGGAGGTGTTCACCGAGCTGGAGTTGCTGGTGATGGAGTATGCGGAGGCCATGACCGAGACCGAGCCGGCGGTCACCGACGAGATGGCGGCCGGGCTCATCGCGCGGCTCGGTGAGGCGGCGTTCGTCGAACTCACCGCCGTGGTGGCCCTGGAGAACTGGCGTTCGCGCGTGAACAGCGCCTTCGGTCTGACCAGCCAGGGGTTCTCGGAGGCCTGCCGGGTGCCGGGGCGGCCCTGAGCGGCCGGGCGGGGTGGCGCCCCTTGCGGGTGAAGAGGTTGTCCACAACCTGGGGATCGTCCACAGGCCGGAGCGGGCTACGGCGAAGGGGCGGATCGTGGGAGGGTCCGGGCGCTGGACCCGGACACCGGATCTCGACCCCTTCGGCGGTGATCAGCATGTCCATGACCTCTCCCGACTCCCCCGGCTCCCCGGCCTCTCCCTCGGCTTCGGCTTCCTCGCCGTCCGCCACGGCCTCACCTTCCTCACCTTCCTCGCCGTCCTCGCTTTCCTCCGCGTGCCGCCCGGCGCGGCCCGTGCCGCCGTTCCCGCCGCTGCGCGTCGGCCGGGCCCGGGGGCGGCTGCGCCGTGCGGTGCGCCGCAGGCGGCGGGTCGCCTCGGCCGGGCTGGCCGTGGTGGCGGCCGCCCTGGCCGTGGGCGGGACGGACGCGCGGGCCTCCCGGGGCGCGGCGCCGCCCGAGGTGAAGCCGCCGCCCGCGGCGGTGCGGCTGGTGTCGGCTCCGGTGCGCATCGCGGACGCCGCCACGGTGCGGCTGCTGCGGCGCGGGGACCGGGTGGACGTGGTGGCGGCGGAGCGCACGGGGCCGCCAAGGGTGGTCGCGGCGGGGGCCAGGGTGGCCGAGGTCCCGGCGCCGGAGGGGGGTGCGGGAGACGGCGGGGCACTGGTGGTGCTGTCGGTTCCCCGGGAGACCGCGCGGGCCCTGGTGGGGGCGGGCGCGGTGGCGCGGCTGGCGGTGGCGTTGTGCTGATTCGCACTGATGTGCAGTCGAGTCGCTCGCCTGTGGGCACGGATTGGACATGGCGGGCCATCACTGCCGTAGCTTTCGGAACCGTTGGCTCCGTGTACAGCAGTGACGAAGAAAGGCTCAGTCGTGAGCGAGAAGAAGGAGAGCGTCCTGGCGGGCTTCAAGGCCTTCCTGATGCGCGGCAACGTGGTGGACCTGGCGGTGGCGGTGGTCATCGGCGCCGCGTTCACGAACATCGTGAACTCGATCGTGAAGGGCATCATCAGCCCGGTCGTGGGCGCCATCGGCACCAAAAACCTGGATGTCTACACCTCGTGCCTGAAGGCACCTTGTGGGGTGGACGCCAAGGGCGAGCCGACCGGCGTGAACATCATGTGGGGCTCGGTCCTGAACGCCACGCTGAGCTTCGTGATCACCGCCGCGGTCGTCTACTTCCTGATGGTCCTGCCGATGGCGAAGTACCTGTCCCGGCAGGAGGCGCGCCGCAAGGCCAGGGAGGGCGTGAAGGAGACCATCGAGATCACCGAGCTCGAAGTGCTCAAGGAGATCCGCGACACCCTGGTCTCGCAGCGCAGCGGGAACGGCGAGAACGCCAGGACCCCGGGGGCCCGCGACGGCTTCTGACCGCCGCGGCGGATCAGATGTGGTGCGGGGGCTTCTCGTCGAGGAAGCGGGCCAGGTCGGCCGCGCTTCCGCCGGCGGGCGGCCGCTCGCCCCAGCCGCGGTCGGTGTCGTCCGACGACTGCCGGTCGAGCGGGTCGTCGAAGACCAGCTTCGGCCTGGGCTTCGGGGCCGGCTTGGACGGGTCCTGCGCCCCGGCTGCGGGCTCGGAGGGCTGCGGGTCGGAGGCAGAGGCGGCGGTGCTCATGCCCCAAGGGTACGGCCGGCCCCGTCCCGGGCGCGGGCCCGGGACGGGGCGCCGGCGCCCGTCGCGGCTCCCGTCAGCTGGGGGCTTCCGCGCCCTTGCGGGCGTAGAACCACCAGCAGACGGCCAGGCAGGTCGCGTAGAAGCCGATGAACATCCACAGGGCGTTCGTGACGGCCATGGCCGCGAACATGGCGGGGATGAAGAAGAAGCCGTAGGCGGCGATGGCGGACGAGAAGCCGGTGACGGCGCCCGCCTCCATCTCCGACTGCTTCAGCGCGGCCGCCTGCGCCTCGGGACCCTGGCCCACGGCCTGGCGCATGTGCTGCTCCCTGAAGATCACCGGGATCTGCCGGAAGGTCGATCCGTTGCCCAGTCCGGAGAAGGCGAAGGCCACCAGGAAGCCGGCGAAGAAGGCCCAGAAGCTTCCCTGGTCCCCGCCGGAGGGCAGCGCGAAGATCACGACGACCAGGGCGGCCGCCATACCGACGAACGACAGCATGGTCACCCTGGCGCCGCCGATCCGGTCGGACAGCCAGCCGCCGGCCCAGCGCATCAGCGCGCCGATGAAGGGGCCGATCCAGGCGTAGGTGGTCGCCTGGTATCCCTGCGCCTCGAAGTTGTTCTTGATGAGCAGGGGCAGGCCGGCGGCGAAGCCGATGAACGACCCGAAGGTGCCGACGTAGAGCCAGGTCATCAGCCAGTTGTGCTTGCGCTGGAAAATGACCTTCTGCTGGCTGAAGGGGGCGGCGGCCACCTTGAGGTCGTTCATCAGGAACCAGGCGAGCAGCGCCATGACGACCAGCAGCGGCACCCACAGGAAGGCGCCGTTCTGGAGCCAGATGTCCGTGTTCTTCTTCGTGTCGTGCTGCGGGCCGCCCGCGGGGGGTCCCAGCACGGCGGCGGTGACGACCAGGGGCGCGACCAGCTGGACGACGCTCACGCCGAGGTTGCCGAGGCCGCCGTTGAGGCCGTTGGCGCTGCCCTTCTCCCGTTTGGGAAAGAAGAAGCCGATGTTGGCCATGGAGGAGGCGAAGTTGGCGCCTCCGATGCCGCAGACGGCGGCGATGAGGGCCAGTTCCCAGTACGGGGTGCCGTTGTCCTGGAGCGCGAAGCCCAGCCACAGCATGGGGGCCACGAGGACGAGCGTGCTGAAGGCGGTGAACTTCCGCTCGCCGAAGATCGGCCCGATGAAGGTGTAGAGGATCCGGAAGGTGCCGCCGGTGATGCCGGGGATGGCGGTCAGCCAGAACAGCTGCGACTTGGAGAAGCCGAAGCCGACGTCGTTCAGCTTGACCACGGTCACCGACCAGACCTGCCAGACCACGAAGCCGAGCATCAGCGCCGGGATGGAGATCCAGAGGTTGCGCTGGGCGACCCGGCGGCCGGTGGACTGCCAGAAGCCCTCGTCCTCGGGGCGCCAGTCCCCGATGACGGCGCCCGGCTTGTAGGTCTCCTTGCGGTGCGAGCGCACCGCGGACGGGGTGGGCGTCGGGAGGGACATGGTCATCGGTCCTTCGGGTCGAGGAGCCACAGCGCGATCACGACGAGGAAGGAGAGGATCAGGAATCCCGCTCCCCACCAGGCCGTGGCCGTGTTGCCCTTCATCCACTCGTTGACGGTGACGGTCAGCGCCCAGAGCTGTCCGATGACGACCGTGAGGACGAGGGCGAGACGGGCGTTGAGCTTGGAGGAGCGCTCCGGTTCCTGTTCGGTGCCGGCGCCCGGGCCGGGGCCGGTGCGCCGGATCCGCGGGTCGCCGTAGCCGCTGGTGGGGCGGATCTGCGGATACCGCTCGTGCACGGGCCGGTTGAGCCGGGGCTGGGCGCTTCCCGGGTGGTACGCGGGGCGCGGGGGCGGTTGATCGGTCATGTCCGCCTGCTCTCGGTGGCGCCGGCCGCTCCGGGGCAGCCCAGGCGCTGGGCCGCCGCGGGGCGGGAGTCGCCGAACTGCCGGCAGAGGGCGTCCTTGGCGGTCTCTCCGGACCGGGCGGTGGCGATGGCCCAGACGCTGCCGTCGGACCGCTCGGTGAGGAAGATTCTGGGGAGGGGGCGGGGTGGCGGGCCGGCGGTGACCTCTCCGGTGCGGGCGTCGAAGACGCCTTCGTGGCAGGGGCAGTACAGCTCGCCGTCGGGGCCGCGGTCCTCGCGCCACAGGACGGCGCAGGCCAGGTGGGTGCAGACCGCGGAGTAGGCGACGAGGCTTCCGTCGGCGAGCCGGACGGCGAGGGCGCGGTCCTCGTCTCCGGGGAAGCGGAAGGCGACGGACTGGCCGGGGGCGAGCGTGTCGGTGACCTTCTTGGGTTCGGGCAGGTGCTCGCTGTCGCCGTGGCGGTGCAGGATGCCGGCGGCGACGCCGACGCCGCCGATGGCGAGGCCGCCGGAGACGGTGGCGACGATCCGCAGGTAGTCGCGGCGGGTGGTGAGGGAGTCGGCGCTGATCCGGTCGCGGAGTTGCTCGGCGGCGGCGTCCCTGCCGTCGCCGGCGCCCTGGCCGGGCTGGGGGGCGGGCTGTTCGGTCACGCTCATCGCACGTCCACCCCATTGACTTCGACGACGGGCAGGCCGCCGGGGACCGGCCACTGGACCTTGTCGGCGGGGACGACCATGGCCACGCCGGTGGAGACGACCACGTCGCCGAAGGCGAACGAGTCGGCGACCTGGACGCCGGGCCGCTCGGCCTGGAGCTCTTCGAGGGTTCCGTAGAAGAGGGCGCCGGTGGGGCAGACGGTGGCGCACATGGGGGCCAGGCCGTAGGCGGTGCGGTCGTAGCAGAGGTTGCACTTCATCTGGAGCTTCGCCTGGAGGTCGATCTTCGGTACGCCGAAGGGGCAGGCGTTGACGCAGTTGGCGCAGCCGATGCAGCGGGTGGTGTCTGCCTGTTGGACGACGCCGTCGGCGGTCACCAGGATCGCGTCGGCGGGGCAGACCTCGGCGCAGGGGGCGACGGGATCCTCGCAGTGCATGCAGACGGTCGGCAGGGAGGCCACGGACTGGCCGGGGTCGCTGTAGTCGAGGTGGATCATCGACTTCCCGCGGTGCGAGTCGCATTCGCGGCAGGCGGAGACGCAGGCCTGGCAGCCGATGCAGCGGCCCGGGTCGATGAAGATCGTGCGGCCCATCATGGCGGCGTCAGCTCCTCTCCGCGGTGCCACGGCCCTGCGGGGACGTGGGCGGCAGGGGGTCGGTGCGGGAGACCTGGGCCTCGGGGTAGGCCTGTCGGCCGGGTGCTGTGGGGGGTGCGGGGACGTCGTCGACGCGTTCGGCCGGCTCGATGCGGGCGGCGCAGACCTTGTACTCGGGGATCTTCGAGCGGGGATCGAGGGCGTCGATGGTCAGGGCGTTCGCGGCCGTCGGTACGGGCCAGTGGTAGGGGATGAACACGGTGTCGGGCCGGATGGCCTCGGTGACGAGGGCCGGGAAGACCTCGCTGCCCCGGCGGGTGATCACGCGGACCGGGTCGCCGTTGCGGAAGCCGTGGGAGGGGTGGACCTCGACCCAGGGGCGCGGGGTCTGTTCGACGAGGGCGCCCAGGCGGCGGGTCTGGTTGCCGGAGAGGAAGTGCGCGACGGTGCGGCCGGTGGTGAGGGAGAGGGGGAATTCCTCGGTGTAGGCGTCCATGGGCGGATGCCATTCCACGACCTGCATGTGGATCTTGCCGTCGGCGTGGTAGGTCCGGCCGTCCTCGAAGAGGCGGGGGGTGCCGGGGTGGTCGGTGGAGGGGCAGGGCCAGGAGATGCCGCCGGTGGCGTCGAGTCGGTCGTAGGTGATGCCGTAGTAGTCGTTGACGGTGCCGGCGGAGGCGATGCGCAGTTCCTCGAACACCTCGCGGGAGCCGGGGAAGTCGAAGTGGTCGCCCTCGCCGAGGCGGCGGGCGAGCTCGCAGATGACCCAGGTGTCGGTACGGACGCCGGCCGGGGGTTCCTGGGCTTTGTTGTGCTTGACGACGCGGGCCTCGGCGTTGGCCATGACGCCCTCGTCCTCGGCCCAGGTGGTGACGGGGAAGACGACGTGGGCGTTGGCCGCGGTCTCGGAGAGGAAGAAGTCGAACTGGGCGTGGAACTCTGCGGTGTCGTAGCCGGCCTTGACCACGGCGTAGTTGGGCAGGGAGACGAAGGGGTTGTTGCAGATGCCGATGAGGCCGCGGATCTCCCCCCGCTGCATCTGCCAGACCATTTCCATCATGGAGGTGCCCGCGCCGGGGAGTTCGGATTCCTCGATGCCCCAGATGCGGCAGATCTGCGCCCGGTGTTCCGGGTTGGTGATGGAGCGGCCGCCGGGGAGGAGGTCGGATTTCTGGCCGTGTTCGCGGCCGCCCTGTCCGTTGCCCTGGCCGGTGATGGTGCCGTAGCCGGCACCGGGTTTGCCGATGTTGCCGGTGGCCACGCACAGGTTGATGACGCTCAGGCAGTTCTCGACGCCCTGGGAGTGGTGTTCGATGCCGCGGGCGTGCCAGGCCATGGCCTTGCCGGCGGTCGCGAAGACGCGGGCGACCTGGGCGATCTGCTCGGCGGGTACGCCGCAGATCTCGGCGGCGCGGGCGGGCGGGTAGTCGGCGACGGTCTTCTTGACCTCGTCCCATCCCGTGGTGTGTGCGGCGAGGTAGGCCTCGTCGGTGAGTCCTTCGGCGACGATCACGTTCAGGACGGCGTTGAAGAACGCGGAGTCCGTGCCGGGTCTGAGGGCGACGTGGATGTCGGCGGTGCGGGCGATGGCCGTTTCGCGCGGGTCGACGACGATCAGGGTGGCGCCGCGGTCGCGTGCGCCCCACAGGTACTGGGTCATCACGGGGAAGCACTCGCCGACGTTCGAACCGGCGATGAGCAGGCAGTCGGTGAGCAGGATGTCGGAGAAGGGGTTGCCGGCGCGGTCGATGCCGAAGGCGAGTTTGTTGGCGCCTGCGGCGCTGACCATGCAGAGGCGCCCGTTGTAGTCGACGTGCCGGGTCTTGAGGGCGACGCGGGCGAACTTGCCGACGAGGTAGGTCTTCTCGGAGAACAGGCTGGCGCCGCCGAGCAGCCCGAAGGCGTCGTTGCCGTGGGCGGACTGGATGCGGCGGATCTCGGAGACGGTGAAGTCCAGGGCCTCGTCCCAGGAGACCTCCCTGAACTGCTCGTCGCGGGAGCGGCGCATCAGGGGCGCGGTGAGCCGGTCGGGGTGGTTGACCTGCTGGTAGGCGTTGATGCCCTTGGGGCACATCCGCATCCGGTTGATGTCGTGGTTGCGGGGTTCGACGCCGAAGACCTTGCCGCCCCGGTCGACGCGCAGGTACATGCCGCATTGGACGCCGCAGAAGCAGCAGTGGGTGGGGACGAGGGTCTCGCCGTTCTGGTCGGCGTGCCAGCGGTCGGCGGGCAGGCCGCCGGCGTCGCGGAAGTTGCGGGTGCCGGGCGGGGCGATCGCCGGGTCGAGGGGCACGGGGGTGTGCTTGGCGGGGTCCGTCGCGGTCACTTGAAGCCCTTCTTGACGTGGGTCAGGTAGGCGTTGCCGCGCAGGATCCGCTTGCAGCGGGGGCAGTACTCGACGAAGGCGTTGAAGTCGAGGCGGAGGTCGCGCATGGTGCCGCGGAGGTTCTCGACGTACGGGGTGGTGTCGATGGGTTCGCCGCAGCGCTTGCAGGCGAAGATCTGCTCGTCCTGGCGGGCGGTGTATTTGAACAGCTGCATGCCGACGGCGGCCGGGCGCTGGACGATGTGGAAGAACTTCCCGAAGGGGATGTAGATGAGGGTGAAGACGACCGAGACCATGTGGAGGATCGCCAGGAACTCATAGCCCCCGCCGTGCAGGAAGATCGACGAGAAGGTGAGCAGGAGTCCGGTCACCGAGATCACGATGAGGCAGATCAGCGGGAGCAGGTCGTAGGCGAAGCGCTGGCCGGTGATGGCGCCGCGGTCCTTCATGCGCCGCCACAGGAAGTACGAGGCTCCGGGGATGACGAGGGCGGCGGCGATGTCGAGGCCGTGGAACATCAGCCAGCCGAGGACGTTCAGGGAGTTGAAGCCGAGGACCTTGAAGCCCCAGATCCGCATCTCGTAGCCGGGGCCGGAGCCGCTGGCGGAGGTGAAGGTGAACCAGCCCCAGGTGAGGGGGAAGGTGATCGCGGCGGCCAGCAGGCAGCCCCAGAAGGTGAGCTGGTGGGCGGCCCAGCGGGGGCGGGAGCGGGCGCCGAGGAACTTCTGGAAGCCGAGGTAGGTGGCGATCATCCGCGGGAGGGCCGTGGGTGCCTTCTTGAAGTTGGCGGCCGAGAAGAAACTGCCGAAGCCCTTTGTGAAGAGGCGGCGCGCGCCGGGTGCGGAGACCCAGACGGTGTAGCGGTAGGCCACGCCGAAGGCCAGGAAGACGGTGGCGACCGCGTAGGGCAGCAGGGCGGAGTCGAAGTCCCGCAGGAGGCGGCTGCCGAGCACGATCGCGGCGATGAGCAGGACGGATACGGCCGCGCCGGCCAGGGTGGCGCGTGTGGCGACGGACCGGCCGGCCGGCGGCCGGGGTTCCGGCGCGCCGTGGGGTGGCGGCGGGGCTGCGGGGAGTGCTTCGGTGGGCTCGGACACAGCACCACGCTAGGTGGTCTGTACCGTTTAAGCCTGTTATGCGGCCTTTATGGTTGCTCCGAACGGGTCATACGGCCCGCAGACCGCGGGCGGCGAAGACCGCCTTGGCCTCGGCCACCTGTCCGGCGGTGGGCGACGGCGTGTCGTGGAGGGTGAAGGGCATGCCCAGCGCCTCCCACTTGCTCTCGCCCAGCTTGTGGAAGGGCAGGACGTCGACCCGCGAGACGTTCCCGAGGGCGGCGGCGAAGGCGGCGACGCCGTCGATGTTCTCGCGGGCGTCGGTGAGGCCGGGCACCAGTACGAACCGCAGGTGCACCTCCTTGCCCAGGCCGGCAAGGCGGCGGGCGAAGTCGAGGGTGGGTTGGAGCGGGCGGCCGGTGACGTGCCGGTAGGTGTCGCGGTCCCAGGACTTGATGTCGAGCAGGACGAGGTCCACGTCGCGCAGCAGCGCGTCGGTGGCGCGGGCGCCGAGGAAGCCGGAGGTGTCGAGGGCGGTGTGCAGGCCGAGCTCGTGCTTCATGCGGTGCAGGAGTTCGCCGGCGAAGACAGGCTGGAGGAGTGGTTCGCCGCCCGAGAGGGTGGCGCCGCCGCCGGAGGCGGAGATGAAGCGGGTGTACTTGCGGGCCTCCGCGATGACGTCGTCGGCGGCGGTGCGCTTGCCGCCGCGCATGCGCATGGTGTCGGGGTTGTGGCAGTACAGGCAGCTCAGGGGGCAGCCGGCGAGGAAGGTCACGAACCGGGTGCCGGGGCCGTCGACGCCGGTGGAGAGGTCCCAGGAGTGCACGGATCCCTCGCTGGGACGGTGGGTCGCGGCGGCGGCCGGGGTGCGTCCGCGGGTCACGGGCGTGGCGGCCGCGGCGGGGCCGACGGGGAGGCTCGTACCGAGGAGGACGGTCATGGTGGGTGCTCCAGACGTGTTCCGGTGTCCGATGTTCGAGGGGGGCCGCCCTGCGGCCCGCCGGGCGGCGGGGCCGGGGACCGGGGGCGGCAGGCGGGGGCCGGGGGTGTGGTTACAGCGAGCCGTGGAAGGTGCGGTTGAGTACGTCGAGCTGCTGGTCCCTGGTGAGACGGACGAAGTTGACCGCGTACCCGCTGACGCGGATGGTGAGCTGCGGGTACTTCTCGGGGTGTTCCATGGCGTCGATGAGGGTGTCGCGGTTCAGGACGTTGACGTTCATGTGGAAGCCGTCGACCGCCATGTAGCCGTCGAGGACGCCGGCGAGGTTCCTGATCCGCTCCTCGGGGGTGCGGCCGAGGGCGTCGGGGGTGACGGTGTTGGTGAGCGAGATGCCGTCCTCGGCGTCCTCGTAGGGAAGCTTGGCGACGGAGAGCGCCGAGGTGACGTAGCCGTGGGTGTCGCGGCCGTTCATCGGGTTGGCGCCCGGGGAGAACGGCTCGCCGGCGCGGCGGCCGTCGGGGGTGTTGCCGGTCTTCTTGCCGTAGACGACGTTCGAGGTGATCGTCAGCACGGACTGGGTGTGTTCGGCGCCGCGGTACGTCTCGTGCTTGCGGATCTTGCGCATGAACTCCTCGACCAGGCGGACCGCGATCGCGTCGACGCGGTCGTCGTTGTTGCCGTAGGCCGGGTAGTCGCCCTCGACGAGGTAGTCGGTGGCGAGGCCGGTCTCGTCGCGTACGGCGGTGACCTTGGCGTGCTTGATGGCGGAGAGGGAGTCGGCGGCGACCGAGAGGCCGGCGATGCCGCAGGCCATGGTGCGGCGGACGTCGCGGTCGTGGAGGGCCATCTCGATGCGCTCGTACGCGTACCGGTCGTGCATGTAGTGGATGACGTTCAGTGCGTGGACGTAGGTCTCGGCGAGCCACTCCATCTGGGTGTCGAAGCGCTCCATGACCTCGTCGTAGTCGAGGACGTCGGTCGTGGGGGCGGCGGTCCGGGGGCCGACCTGGGCGCCGGACTTCTCGTCGCGGCCGCTGTTGACCGCGTAGAGGAGGGTCTTGGCGAGGTTCACGCGGGCGCCGAAGAACTGCATCTGCTTGCCGACGGGCATCGCCGAGACGCAGCAGGCGATGGCGGTGTCGTCGCCGAAGCGGGGGCGCATCAGTTCGTCGGACTCGTACTGGACGGAGGAGGTGTCGATGGAGACGCGGGCGCAGAACTCCTTGAAGCCCTGGGGCAGGCGGGGTGACCAGAAGACGGTCATGTTCGGCTCGGGGGCCGGGCCGAGGTTGTAGAGGGTCTGCAGGTAGCGGAAGGAGGTGCGGGTGACGAGCGGGCGACCGTCCTCGCCCATGCCGGCGATGGACTCGGTGACCCAGGTCGGGTCGCCGGAGAACAGTTCGTCGTACTCCGGGGTGCGCAGGAAGCGCACGATGCGGAGCTTGATGATGAAGTCGTCGACGAGTTCCTGGGCGGTTTCCTCGGTGAGGAGGCCGGCTTCGATGTCACGCTGAAGATATATGTCGACAAAGGTGGAGGTGCGGCCGAGCGACATGGCGGCGCCGTTCTGTTCCTTCACGGCGGCCAGGTAGGCGAAGTACAGCCACTGGATGGCCTCGCGGCCGGTGCGGGCGGGGCCCGAGATGTCGTGGCCGTAGGAGGCGGCCATGGTCTTGAGTTCGGCGAGGGCGCGGATCTGCTCGGCGAGCTCCTCGCGCAGGCGGATCGTCTCCTCCAGCGAACGCACGCCCGCGGGGAGCGCGTTCAGCTCGTCCTTCTCGTCCCGCTTGGCGGCGATGAGGCGGTCGACGCCGTAGAGGGCCACGCGGCGGTAGTCGCCGATGATGCGGCCGCGGCCGTACGCGTCGGGGAGGCCGGTGACCACGCCGGCCTTGCGGGCGGCGCGGATCGCGGGGGTGTAGGCGTCGAAGACACCGGCGTTGTGGGTCTTGCGGTAGGTGGTGAAGACCTTCGCCAGTTCCTCGGAGACCGGGTAGCCGTAGGCGTCCAGGGCGCCGGCGACCATGCGCCAGCCGCCGTTCGGCATGATGGCGCGCTTGAGTGGGGCGTCCGTCTGGAGGCCGACGACCAGGTCCTTGTCGCGGTCGACGTAGCCGGGGGCGTGCGCGGTGATGGTCGAGGGGATGTCGTACGCGACGTCGTAGACGCCCTTCTCGCGTTCCCGGGGGAACTTGTCGGTGAGGGACTTCCATACGGCGGTGGTGCGTTCGGTGGGTCCGGTGAGGAAGGAGTCGTCGCCCTCGTAAGGGGTGTAGTTCTGCTGGATGAAGTCGCGGACGTCGATGGCGTCGCGCCAGAGGCCGCCCTGGAAGCCGTTCCAGGCTCCGGTGTGCATCGTGGTTTCCGCAGGGGTGGCAGTCATGGCCGGCACCTTCCGAGTCGCCTCATTGCTTGACTCCATTGCACGCCCTTTGATCGATCATTTGGAGCCGCGTTGGTCCCGAGTCGGGGGCCGAAGGTCCCCGGGCCGACCGGCACCGATTGCCGCACATGGGTGGTGACCTGGGGTTTCCGGTGGGGACCAAAGTCCCTCGTGCTCTTGTGAAAGCATTCACAAATATCGTGCAGGGTCGCCTGAAATCCGATGATCCGACGTATGGGCGCGCCTGTGGATATCCCGGCGCGCGTCGTGGGCGGCCCCGCGCAGCATGGGAGTCGTGAGAGAGGGACCCGCGTGAGGGGGACACGGGTCAGCTGGGGGCTTCCGCGCCGGGCCGGGCGTAGAACCACCAGGCCACGACCACGCAGCTCGCGTAGAAGCCCACGAAGCCCCACATCGCGCTGGTCACGGCGAAGTTGGCGAACATCGCCGGGATGAAGAAGAACCCGTAGGCGGCGATGCCGGCGGTGAACCCCGTCACCGCTCCGGACTCGATCTCCGCCTGCTTCAGGGCCGCCGCGTACTGCGGGGTGCCCTCCGTCAGGCCCTTCAGGTGCCGGCCCCGGAAGATCACCGGGATCTGCCGGAAGGTCGAGCCGTTGCCGATGCCCGAGAAGAAGAACGCAGCCAGGAAGCAGAGGAAGAAGCCGTGGAAGGAACCCTGATCCGAGCCCGTGGGCAGGAAGTCGATCACGCCGATGAGCGAGGCGCCCATGCCGACGAACGACAGGATCGTCACCCGGGCCCCGCCCAGCCTGTCGGCGATCCACCCGCCCGCCCAGCGGGCCAGGGCCCCCAGCGCCGGGCCCATCCAGGCGTAGGCCGCCACCGAGTACGCCGGGAAGGTGGTCTTGATGAGCAGCGGCAGCGCCGCGGCGAAGCCGATGAAGGAGCCGAAGGTGCCGACGTAGAGCCAGGTCATCAGCCAGTTGTGCTTCCGCCGGAAGATGATCTTCTGCTGGCTGAAGGGGGTGGAGGCGACCTTGAGGTCGTTCTGCCCGAACCAGGCCACCACCGCGAGGACGACGACGACCGGGACCCAGACGAAGGCCGCGTTCTGGAGGTGGATCTCCGAGCCGTTCGCCTTCCGCTGGCCCGCGCCGATCGCGAGTACGGACGAGGTGATCAGGATCGGGGTCAGCAGCTGGACGACCGAGACGCCCAGGTTGCCGAGGCCGCCGTTGATGCCGGTCGCGTTGCCCTTCTCCTGCTTCGGGTAGAAGAAGCCGATGTTGGCGAGGGAGGAGGAGAAGTTCGCGCCGCCGATGCCGCAGAGCGCGGCGATCGCGACCATCGTGCCGTAGGAGGTGTCCGGGTCCTGCACGGCGAAGCCGAGCCACAGCAGCGGGACGATCAGCACCAGCGTCGAGAGCGCCGTGAAGCGGCGCTGGCCGACCATCGGGCCGAGGAAGGTGTAGAAGACGCGGGCGGTGCCGCCCGTGATGCCGGGCACGGCGGTCAGCCAGAACAGCTGCGACCGGGTGTAGCCGAATCCGACGTCCTTCAGGTTGGTCGCCGTGATGCTCCAGACCTGCCAGACCACGAAGGCCACCAGGAGCGCCGGGACCGCGATCCACAGGTTGCGGGTCGCGACCCGCTTGCCCGTGGAGTTCCAGAAGGACGGATCCTCCGGCCTCCACTCGGTGATGGTGCGGCCCGGGCGGTACTGCTCCGGGTCGGCCGGTACCTCCGGCGCTTGCTGGGTTGCGGTACTCATGGCGTCGTCCTGAATTTCGGGGAGGGTGGTGGCCCTTCCAGGCTCTGCCCGCGGGGGCGGTGCGCGGCAGGGGCGAACGTCGTGCGGACGGCGGGACAAGGTCCCGCCGGGGGAAGTGCGTTGGTCGGTCCCGCGGTGTCCGCGTCCGCCCGGGGTACCCGTGCGCCGCGGGCCGCGCGCCTCGGCCGTCAGGCGTGCGGGCCCTGGTGTGCTGGGCGGTATGACGTACGTACCGATGACCGCCCGCAGCCGCGTCGAGGGCCACCGGACCGCGACCACCCTGGAGCTGTTCTTCGACCTCTGCTTCGTGGTCGCGATCGCGCAGGCGGGCCAGCGGCTGGTGCACGCGCTGGCGGAGGGGCATCCCGGAAGCGGGGTGATCGGCTACTTCTTCGTCTTCTTCGGCGTGTGGTGGGCGTGGATGAACTTCACCTGGTTCGCCTCCGCCTACGACTGCGACGACGTGCCCTACCGGGTGACGACCCTCGTGCAGATCGCGGGGGTGCTCGTCTACGCGGCCGGGGTGAGCCGGGCCTTCGACGGGAACGACTGGACGGTGGCCGTCATCGGCTACCTGATCATGCGCGTGGCGCTGACGGCGCAGTGGCTGCGGGCCGCGGCCGGGGAGAGCGGGGCGGCGCGGAGCGCCGCGCTGAAGTACGCGGCGGGGTTGTTGCTGTGCCAGGCGGGCTGGGTGGGGCTGCTGTTCGCGCCGGACGACTGGAAGCGCTGGCTGTTTGTGGTGCTGGTGGTGGCCGAGCTGTTGGTGCCGGTGGTGGCCGAGAGCGGGCACCAGACGCCGTGGCACGCCCATCACATCGCGGAGCGGTACGGCCTGTTCACCATCATCGTGCTCGGCGAGACGATCGCCGCGAGCACGGTGGCGGTGAAGTCGGCGATCGACGAGCACGAGGCGCTGGGTGTGCTGCTGCCGATCGCGGCCGGCGGGCTGCTGATCGTCTTCGCCGCGTGGTGGATCTACTTCGCGGTGCCGATGCACGAGCGGCTGAACTCCAACCGGGAGGCCATCCCGTGGGGCTACGGCCATCTGCTGATCTTCGCTTCGGGTGCGGCGATCGGGGCGGGCATCGAGGTGGCGGTGGAGCACGCGGTCGGCAAGGCGCACATCTCGCAGGTGGCGGCGAACGCGGCCGTGACCGTGCCGGCGGCGCTGTTCCTGCTGATGGTGTGGCTGCTGCACTCGCGGCACTTCAAGCGGGGCGCCGCCCAGCAGCTGGTGCTGCCGTTGTGCGCCGTCGCGATCCTCGCCTGCACCTGGGCGGGTGCGTACGCCGTCCTGTACGCGGGCCTGATCGCGGCCGCCGCGGTGGTGGCCGGGACGGCCCTCGCGGTACGCCCGGTGCCGGAAGCCGTCTGAGGCCGGCCGAGGCCGGGGCGGCCGGGGCCGTCACCCACGCGGTGCCGCCACCGTTCTCCAGCGCAGGACGCCACGGTGACGGGCGACGGCAGAGAGGCACCTCGGATGACACTCCCCTCGCAGAGACTCGGATCCGGCCCCGGCGCGGAACTGACCGAGCCGGGTTTCTGGCAGCGGCCGCCGGCCGAGCGCCTCGCGGCCTTCGCCCGCCTGCGGGCCCTGGACTCCCCCGTGTTCGTCCCGGAGGGCGGCGGCCGCACCGGCCACTGGGCGCTGGTGCGCCACGCGGACGTACAGGAGGCCAGCCGGCTGCCCAAGGTGTTCGCGAGCGCCCCCGGGGTCACCACGCCGGAGCCGGCCCGCTGGGTGCGGGCCCTGTTCGGGGACTCGATGGTCAACCTGGACGGCGCCGACCACGCGCAGCTGCGGAAGATCGTGCAACGGGCGTTCACGCCCCGGCTGCTGGCGGCCGCGGAGGAGGACATCCACGCGGTCGCGGCCCGGATCGTGGACGACGTCCTGGAGCACCGGCCCGACGAGTTCGTCTCGGCGGTGTCCTCGCGGCTGCCCCTGGAGGTCATCTGCAACATGATGGGCATCCCGGAGCGCTACCGGGCGGAGATCGCCGACCGGGTCAACCACGCCTCGGAGAACATCGGTGTGGAGCGCGGCCTGGCGTCGCGGCTGCGGATGCCCGGGCGGGGGCTGCGGGCGCTGGCCCGGATGCAGCGGATGGTGGCGGGCATCGGGCGGGAGCGGCGCCGCAACCCGTCCGACGACCTGATCTCGGCGCTGGTGTGCGCGAACGTGGACGGGCAGGCGCTCGGCGCCCGCCAGTTGGGGGCGTTCTTCAGCCTGCTGATGGTGGCGGGGGTGGAGACCACCCGCAACGCCATCACCCACGGTCTGACCCTGCTGACGGACTTCCCCGGCCAACGGGACCTGCTGCTGTCGGACTTCGAGAGGTACGCGGACGGCGCGGTGGACGAGATGATCCGCCATTCGACGCCGATCATCCAGTTCCGTCGGACGGTCACCGCGGAACACACGCTGGGCGGGCACGCGTTCGTGCCGGGGGACAAGGTGGTGCTGTATTACGCGTCCGCCAACCGCGACGAGGCGGTCTTCCCGGACCCGGACTCCTTCGACATCACCCGCTCGCCCAACCCGCACCTGGGCTTCGGCGGCGGCGGACCGCACTTCTGCCTGGGTGCCCATCTGGCCCGGGTGGAGATGAAGGCCCTGTTCCGGGAGCTGCTGACCCGGCCGGTGGGGCTGCGGGCGGTGGGCCTGCCGGATCTGGCCGGGTCCAACTTCGACAACCGGGTCCGCTCGCTGCGCTTCGCCTTCGAACGGCCCTGACGCGGGGCGGCGGCCGGGGAAAGGGGCCGGCCGCCGGGCAGGCTGGGGGCCCGGCGGCCGGAGTTCGGCGGCGGGCGCCGCCGCCGTGGCTACTTCTGCAGGCTCTGCACCGCGAGGACGCAGTGGGCGCTGCTCGTCAGCACCGCCTCGTCGCCGGCGAAGCCCTGGAGCAGCTCCGGCGTCACGGCCTGGCCCGGGACGGCCTCGGGCCAGGCGCGGGTGGCGAACAGGAAGTACGCCTGCCCGCTCTCGTTCGCGGCGGCGACCCACTCCGGCGGGGCGGTGCAGGTGGCGTTCAGGCCGGGCATGGTCAGCGCGATCTGGTCGTCGGCCAGCAGGATCTGCACGGGGAAGGTCCGCGGGTTGCGGGTGCCGTCCATGACGACGTCGCCGATCTGCAGACCGATCTCCTCCAGCAGCCCGCGGGCGGCCGCCTCGCCGCCCTCCCGGCCCTGCGGGCCGTCGCCGAGGGTGTAGGCGATGAGGTACGGGACGTCGTGGCCCTCGGAGGGGTCACCGATCCAGGCGAGGACGGAAAGGGTGCCGAGCCGGGAGCGGTCGATTTCGGCTTGCGTGGAAGTCATGCGCCGCACCTTAGTGCTCTCCCGCCCGGCCCTTTCACGGCCTTTCACCCGCGCGGGCTACACGGCCCAGTATCCCCCTCCGGAATTCGGCCGCGTGTTCGCGTCCTGATACTGGAGCCGCACAATGCGCTGGTTTTCCGGAATCTCGAACACCACCCAGCCCTCCACCCGCTCACCGACCGCGAGGGAATCGAAGACGATCGGTTTGCCGGTCGTCAGTTCCCCGGTGCGCACCGCCGGGTGGCGCTTGCCCGCGCCGTCGTACGCCCACATGCGCCCGAGCGCCCCGTACGAGGCCCCGCCGACGTTGACGAACGACATCGAGGCGGCCACCCAGCGCTTCCCGGCGGGCGGCGCGTAGTTCGGCTCGACGCTGACGGCGGGGTCGACGAACGCGGCGAGCACCACCTGGAGGTGTCGACCCACCTCCTGCCCTTGTACCCGTACGGAGTCACCCACATGGGCATCCTTCACGGCCCCGGCCGCCGCGGCCCGGTCGGGGGCGGCGGGCTCCTCGTCGCCGCCCGGTACCCCGTCGTCGGCCGGGGCGCCGGGCGCGGCGGCCCGGACGGGGGCCGCCCCCTCGGGGGCGCTCTGACAGGCGGTGGCGGTCAGCAGCAGGGCGGGCAGGAGCGCGGCGGCGGCGAGCAGGGGGGCGGTGCGACGCATACGGGGACCCCTTCGGGGATCTTCGGAAGAAGGCGTTTGCCGGCGATATCTTTCGGCCAGTCTCACGCGCCCGAGCGGGGAATTGCACACACCGACACGAGCGCGGGGACCGAGTTGGCCGCCGACTGCCAGCACAATGCGTTCCGGCGGAATCCCGCCACCCGCACCCACCCGGAGGAAAAATGCGCACCCCCGCCCGCCGAATGGCCCTGACCGCCTTCTCCGCCCTGGCCGTCACCACCCTGTTCGCCACTCCCGCCCTGGCCACCGTTTTCCACCAGGGCATTTCCCTGCGGTCGCAGGCGCACATCAACCGGGAGGGCGAGGTCGTCCTTTCGGGCACCTACCGGTGCGAGCTCTCGCCGGCGTCCGGCGCGGTCCAGATCAAGGCCACCGTCGTCCAGGACGGCACCCGCCTGAGCATCGGGGCCGGCGAGGTCTTCTGCGACGGCCGCGCGCACCACTGGAAGGCGGTGAGCCCGATGACGGCCGGCCTGCACGCGGGCCCCGCCCGCGCCGTCGCCGAGCTCCAGGAGATCCACATGGCCGGGCTGATGCCCCGTGCGCTGAGCACGGTCGCGGAGGACCGGCAGGACATCGAGGTGGTCGTCGACCACCGGTAGGTCTCGCGGGCGGGGCCGGTAGCCGCCGCTACCGGCACTCCGGCGCGACGCCCGTCATCGACATGAACTGGGCGGTCTGGCATCCGGGCTCGCTGTGCGGCCGTCCGGTCGTCCAGTCCACGACCGCCTGTGCCCCGGCCGCCAGCAGCAGTACCAGGAGCGTTACCACGACGCCCGTGACCGCGCCCCTGTTCAGGCGGCGCACGGCTCGTTCCGGCAGCCACGCGGAAGACCACGCTTCGGTTTCATGGCCGAATCATCACCCCGCCCCCCGCATCCCACAACCCGGCGTGACCGCACGGTCACAGGACCCGCGGTCACGCCGTGCCGTGCGCGGTGTCCCCCGCGTCGAACTCGCACCACACCGCCTTGCCGTCCCCCCGGGACTCCACCCCCCAGTGCGTCGCCAGCGCGTCCACCAGCAGCAGCCCGCGGCCGGTGGTCGCCGCCTCGCCGGGGGTGCGCCGGCGAGGCCACACGCTGGAGCGGTCCTTGACCCACAGCCGGATCCGCCGCACCGGCTCCGGCAGCACCTCCATGGTCAGCACCGCCCCGCCGTCCGTGTGCAGCAGGGCGTTGACCAGCAGTTCCCCGGCGGCCAGCTCCACGTCGTCGGCCAGTTCGGCCACGCCCCAGTCGCGCAGGGCCTGCCGCAGGGCGTAGCGGGCGTCGGAGAGCCCCTCGGGGTCCGCCTGGTGGACGTACTGGTGGATCCGCGGGGCCCGGTGGGTGCCCGGGTCCGGGGCCCGCCGCAGCACCAGGAGGGCGACGTCGTCGCCGGAGCCCCAGCGCTCCCACAGCCGGTCGGAGAGGTGGTCGGCGAGCTCGCCGGCGCCCTGCGGCCCGCTGCGCACGGCGTGGGCGAGGGCGTCCATGCCGGCGGTGATGGTGGAGCCGGGCTCCTCGACGAGCCCGTCGGTGCACAGTACGAGGGTCTCGCCGGGGACCAGGTCCAGCCGGGTCTCGGGGAAGTCCTCCTCCCCGAAGGCCGAGGCCAGCCCGAGCGGCAGGCCGCCGCGCACGTTGGGCCAGCCTGTACGGCCGTCCGTGTGCCGGATCAGCGGCCCGAGGTGGCCCGCGCGCACGGCCCGTACCCCTCCGGTCTCCAGGTCCACCTGGGCGTACATGCACGTCGCGAAGCGTTCGGTGTCCAGTTCGGCGAGGAAGCGCGAGGCCCTGGCCAGGACGGTGGACGGCGGGTGGCCCTCGCCCGCGTAGGCGCGCAGCGCGATGCGCAGCTGGCCCATGATGGCGGCGGCGTGCGTGTCGTGCCCCTGGACGTCGCCGACGACGATGCCGACGCGGTCGCGCGGCAGGGAGATGACGTCGTACCAGTCCCCGCCGACCTCCCGTCCGCTCCACGCGGAGTGGTAGCGCACGGCGATCTCCCCGCCGGTGATCTCGGGGATGCGGCGCGGCAGCATCGAGGCCTGGAGGCCGGTGGCGAACTCGCGCTCCTGGTCGAACAGGAGCGCCCGCTGGAGGGACTGGGCGACGATGCCGGCCAGGCCCAGGCACAGGTTCTGCTCCTCGGGGCTGAACTCGGTGCGCCGGCGGTAGAAGAGCACGAGGCCGCCGATGGCCCTGGCCTGGGCGATCAGCGGCAGGTAGGCGGCGGCGTCGAAGCGGATGCGGCGCAGGTAGTCGGCGAGCAGGGGGAACTCGTCGGCGAGCGCGGTCAGCGAGGTGGCGAAGCGCGCCTTGCGGGTGACCACGGCCTGCGACAGGGGGAGGGATCCGTCCAGACGGGTGAACTTGCGCTCGTCGAGGATCTCCAGGGACTCCCCGCTCAGCGCGATGATCTTGATGGCGTCGTTCTCGACGAGCCCCAGGGCCAGGCCGTCCGCGCCGAGCCGTTCGAGGGCTCCGGCGCCGGTGAGGGCGGCGGTGACGTCGTCGACGGTGACGGCCCGCGACAGGGCCTCGGTGGTGCGCTGGACGATGGCGGCCTGCTGGATGCGGGCGTTCTCCAGTTTGCGCAGCACCGTCGCGTGGGCGAGTTCGGCGGTGGCGTCGCGGACGATGCCGACGATCCGCAGGGCCCGGCCGCCGGGGTCGCGCAGCACCCGGCCCTGGGTGTGCGTCCACTGGTCGCGGCCGTCGCGCCGGCGCACCGTGAAGTACGAGCCGTACGTCTCCCCGCCGCCGGCGAGGACGCCTTCGACGGTGTCGTTGAGCCGGGCCGAGTCGTCGGCCGGGATCCGCAGGCCGAGGCCCTCGGGGGTGTGGTCGAACTCGTCCGCCTCCAGGTCGAAGACGGCCAGCCCGGCCTCGTCCAGGGCGAGGGTGCCGCTGTCGAGGTCCCATTCGAAGCTGCCCATGCCGTTGAGCGCGAGCCGCTCGCCGGGGCCCGTCAGGGGTCCGGGCGCGCCCTGCCCCCCGCCGTCCCGTTCCGCCGCTGCCACGAGACACACACCACCTAACGGCCGGGCCAGCACGGCTGCGAGATCAGCCGCTCCCATTCCTCGTCAGGATGCCCCGGGAGGGTGCGCCCGGCCTCCCGCCAGCGCTTGACGAGGGACAGGTAGATCGCCGCCGGGTCCCCGGCCCCCGTCCCGTAGGCACCGGGTCCGTAGGCACCGGGTCCGTACGGCCCCGGCCCGTGGGAGCCCGTCCCGTGCGTCCCGGCCCCGTGCCGGCCCGGTCCGTACGGCTTGCCCGCGGCCGCCCCCGACGGGGGCTGCTCCCCCCGGCTGGCGGGGATGCGCACCCAGCCACGGCCGCCCTGTGCTCGCTCCGCGTCCATCGCGGACCCCTCTCAGGTGGATCTCAGCGTAGATACGTCTCCGGATGTCCGGCGGGGGCCCGGACGGCCCGGACCCCGCCGGCGCGGCCCGGCAGCGGACCCCGCGCGCCGAGGCGCTTGCGGACTCCCTTCACCAGTCTCCCCGCCGTGAAGCCCGCGCCGTGCACGAATCGCATGGAAGGTCCGAATGAGGGAGCCGTCAGCAGTCCCGCGAAGAACAGTCCGGGCCAGGAGGACTCGAAGCCGGGGCCCAGTTCCGGCGCGTCCGACTCGCCGACGGTGGCCAGCGCGGCCCGCAGCCCCGCGTCGAGGAGGGTGAGGCGGGCCAGCCGGGGGGCGAAGCCGGTGGCCGCGATGACGTGCGCGGTGTCCAGGACGACGGACTCCCCCGCGGCCGTGGTCAGCCCGAGCCGGGTCCGGCCGCCGCCCACCGCCACCGCCCGGTGCAGCCGGTGTCCCATGAGCGCGGGCACCGTCCGCTCGAAGCGGTCCCGCAGCCACCACGCGCCGGCCGGCCCCAGGGCCGTGGCGGCGATCCGCTCCCGCGTCGGCGCGGGCAGCCCGCGCACCGCCCAGGGCAGCTCCGACCACGCCCAGCTCCGCCAGCCGGTGCCGAGGCCGCTGTGCGGGGCGCGCAGGGCCCGCAGCGCGGGCCGGTGCAGGGGCTGCGGGACGGTGTTCCAGTTCAGCCGGGACCGCCGGGCCACCAGGCACGGCCGGGCCCCCGACTCCGCGAGGAGCGCGGCGGTCTCCAGCGCGGCCTGTCCGGCGCCGAGGACGGCCACGTCCTGCCCGGCGAAGCGGGACAGGTCGCGGTGGCCGCTGCTGTGCGAGTAGTGGGCCGGGGGCAGGTCGCGCAGCGCCTCGGGGTGCCGGGTGAACGGCATGACTCCGACGGCGAGGGCCACCGTACGGGCGAGGAGCGGCGGCCCCTCGGCGGTGCGCACCCGGAAGCCGTCGCCCTCGGGGGTGACCTCGGTGACGGTGGCCTCCTCCACCTCCGGCAGACCGGCGTGGCGGGCGAACCAGAGGCCGTACGCGCTGAAGGTGCCGATCGGCAGCGGGCGGCCGTGCTCCGCCGTGAGGCCCCGGGTGGCGCAGTACTCGGCGAGGGTGTAGCGGCCGCCGGGGGCGGAGAGGCTGGAGGACCAGGGCTCCGACTTGAGGTACATGCCCTCGGGCATGTGGTCCCGCCAGGAGGCCATGGGCCGGCCCAGCACCCGTACGCCGATGCCGGCCGCCGCGGCGTGCGCCGCGATCGACAGCCCGTACGGGCCCGCGCCGACCACCACGAGATCGTCCATCCGCCTCACGGCCGCTCCTGTCCTCCAGCTCGATCACCACGCCGCCACCGCGTGACGGCACGTCACCAGGTCACGGGACGACCGTCACCCCGGCGTCACGGGACGGCCGGCACCCCGGCGTCACCGGATCACCGCGCCACCAGCTCGTCCGGTTCCGCCGACGCCTCGGGGGCTCCCGGCGGGGCCGGCCGGACCGGCGCGAGGCCGTCCCCCCGCTCCCGCTCCCCGCCGCGCTGGCGCGGGGCCCGCACCGCGCGGACGGAGCGGGCCTGCGCCGGGACCCCGCGCAGGGCGTTCGCGCCCTTGCCCAGCCCCCGCCCCAGGAAGGCGCGGAGCATGGCGAGGAACGGCCCGGGGTCGTCGGCCGCGAACCAGGCCGCCTCCACCCGCCCCCGCAGCCCCCGCAGCCCCGGTAGCCCCGGCAGCCCCGGCCGTCCCCGCAGCCCCGGCAGCGTGCGGCCCCGTACCGCCGCCAGCAGGGCGTAGTTCTCCGCGAGGAAGACCCGCCCCGGGCCGCCGACGGGCTCCGGGACCCGTTGCCCCGTCAGGTCCAGGTACATCGCCTGGACCACGTCCAGCCCCGCGTCGTCCGCGAACAGCCGGAACTGCGCCCCCGGGCGCGGGTTGAAGTCCACCAGCCGGAAGGCACCGCGCTCGTCGCGGCGGAAGTCGAGGTCCAGGATCCCCTGGTAGCCGAGCCGTTCGGCCAGCCGCAGCCCGGACTCCTCCACCGCCGGGTCCGCCAGCCACCGCCCCACCGCCGTCAGCCCCGCCCGCACCGGCCAGGCCAGCTCCTTGCGCCCCGACCCGGACAGCAGCGGCCGCCCGCCCCGCCCGAAGGCCCCGTGGAAGAACCAGTCCGTGTCGGGTCCCGCGGGCAGGAACCGCTGGAGCAGCAGCCGGCTCCCGGCCTCGGCGGTGCGCTCGTACAGCTCCCGCGCCGCGGCGGCGCTGTCGACCAGCGTGGTGCTGCGCAGCCCGCTCCCGGCGGGCAGCAGCCAGGGCCGGCTCCACTTCGCCACCAGCGGCAGCCCCAGCACCCGGGCGGCCCGGGCCGCTTCGGCGCCGCCGGCCGGGATCACGGTCTCCGGGTGCGGGACGTCCCAGCGGGCGCACAGCCGGGCCAGCTCCGCCTTGTCCGCCACCCGGGCGGGCAGGTCGTCGGGCTGATGGGGGATCCGGAAACGGTCCGTCAGCATCGGGGCCACCCGGGACACGGCGATGGCGCTCAAGTCGTCCATCGCGACGAGCACCGCCGGCCGCCCGATCCGCTCCGACACCCCGACGAGGCACTCCAGCAGCGCCTCGGGCGCCTCCGGGTCCAGCCCGCCGGCCGGTCCGGGGTGCGTGGCACGCAGGTACCGCGAGCGACCCACGGGACCTCCCCCGGCTTCGACGACGGCATGGACCTCCACGCCCTTGCGCCCGAGCGATCTGACGGCGCCGAGGGTTCCGTGGTGGAACGGATTGCGATCGAGTCTGAGCAGAACTGCGGGCACATGGCCGTCGAACGCGTACATACAAACGGACTTTCACCTAGTCGGACCAAGCGGAAGGGATGCGCAGCTGCGAATGGCCTAGGCGGCGGCCACCGGACAGGCCGTTCGTCAGATGTGATGTCTAACGTCGGTGGCAAGCACACCGGTTCGGCAGAGCTCGGGAGACGACATGCCCAGACCACACCACCGCCTGGTGAGCACCTGCGTCGGGACGGTCACGGCCGGGCTGCTCGCCACCGGCGCAGCGCTCGCGGCCCCGGACGACGACCCGCCCAGGGGCTCCGACACCGCTTTCGGCGCCTATCTCGACTACGGGCCGGCCGGGGTGGCCCGCATCCCGGCCCTGTCGCACTGGCTGGGCGGCCGGGAGATCCGCGTCGGGCACACCTACCTGCCCGGCGACTCCTGGGCCGGGATCGAGGGCCGCGTCCCGTTCCTGGAGGACTGGGCGCGGTGGCGCCGGGCCAAGGACGACCGGATGTTCGTCCTGAACGTGCCCATGCAGGCCCGCAACGAGGGCCGGGTGCCCGACTGGCAGGTGGCCCAGCTGATCCGGGCCGGCGCGCAGGGCGAGTACGACCGGCACTTCCGGCGGCTGGCCGAGCGGCTGGTGGAGCTGGGCGTCCCGGACACGGTGGTGGTGCTCGGCTGGGAGATGAACGGCACCACGTACACCCATCGCTGCGGGCCCGACCCGGAGCACTGGAAGGCGTACTGGAGGCGGGTCGTCAACACGATGCGCTCCGTACCCGGCCAGCGGTTCAAGTTCGATTTCACCCCCAACCGGGGGACCGACGCGATCCCGTGGACCTCGTGCTACCCGGGCGACGACGTGGTCGACGTCATCGGCATGGATTCGTACGACCAGGGCCCCGGCCGGACCTTCGACGACCACGTCAGCCAGCCGTACGGACTCCAGCAGCACGTCGACTTCGCGAAAGCACACGGCAAGCGGATCTCGTACCCGGAGTGGGGGCTGTTCCGCAACGGGGACAACCCGGAGTACGTGCGGCGCATGCTCCAGTGGATCGACGAGCACCACCCGCTCTACCACACCATCACCGACTACTGCCCGCACGGCGTCTGGCAGTGCAAGCAGAACCCGCGGTCCGCGAAGGCCTTCCGCGACGCGCTGACCGAGCACGGACCGGTCGTGGTCCCGACCCCGGTGGTACCCACGCCCGTGATCCCGACCCCGGTGGTACCCACCCCGTCCGTCCCCCTCCCCCAGATCCCGACGCCGCAGATCCCCACGCCCCAGGTCCCGACGCCGCAGATCCCGACGCCCGAGGTCCCCACCCCGTCCCTGCCCACGCCCACCCCCACCCCCACGCCCGTCCCGGAGCCCGAGGTCTCCGTCCCGCCCGTGGTCCCGCCGGTGCCCACCCCGCAGGCGTCCCCGACCCCGACGCCCGCCACGCCCCGGCCCGAGCCGCAGCCCACCCGGCCGTCCCAGCCGCCGAAGCCGCAGCCGAAGCCGCAGCCCGAGCCGAAGCCCCAGCAGCCCGTCAACAGCAAGCAGTGGTGCCTCCCGCTCGACTTCGGCGACTGGTTCTCGAAGCTGATGGGCAAGCAGTCGGTCTGCATCACCTTCGGCGGCTGGGGCGGGGACTCCGGGTTCTGGCCCTTCTAGGCGGGTCATCGCACCCGCAGTTCGTTCAGCCGCGCCCGCCAGTCCCGGGCGGCCGGCAGCGCCTCGCGCAGCGCGCCCACCGCCCGCTCGCGCCCCGTGACCTGCGACTCGTGCAGCCGCATCAGGGGCGCGAGCGCGTGCGTGGCCATCAGGAGGCGCTGGTTGACGACCGTCTCGGGCCGCCAGTGGTTCTTGTACGGCTCGTTGCCGCGCAGGAAGCTCACCACCGGCCGGCCCTCCTCCAGCGCCCGCCCGGCCTCGTAGCGCAGCAGCAGCGTCGCCACGTCGACCTTCCGCTCGCGCAGGTCCGGGTCCGCGCCGTACAGGTAGCCGCCGCTGAGCGCGGCGGACATCAGGGTGACGTTGGCCGCCACCACGTTCCCGTCCAGCCGGAACTCCGTCAGCCGGCCCTCCCCGGCCCGCACCATGCGCCGGGTGGCCCGGGTCAGGTGCTCGGCGAAGCGGGGCCGCAGGTGCTCCGGCGTCACCCCGCGGCCGCGCCACTGCTTCTCGTGCAGCCGCAGCAGGGTCCGTACGGCCTGCGGCACCTCGCGCTCGGTGACCTCGTGCTCCTCGATCCCGGCCGCGTCGGTCTTGCGCAGCTTGGCCCGGACCCGCTGGGCGCCGGAGGCCGGCATCCGCTTGACGAGCTGGTCGAAGGGGAGCGCGGGCAGCTCCATGCAGGTGGAGTCGGTCAGCCGGGCGGAGACCCCGGGCCAGGCCTCGAACACGGCCTCCGCGGCGGCGCCGGGCCGGACCTCCCGCAGGTCGACGACGGCGCTGCGGGCGGCCCGGTGCAGGCCCCGGGCCAGGGCGGGCACGACCTGCTCGGCGTGCTCGCGCGACACGAGCACGTCGAAGTAGTCGGTGATCGGCCCGCCCAGCGGCACCAGCCGCGGCAGCGGACGGTGGACGAGCATCAGCGCGGCCACCCCGACCAGCTCCTCGCCCCGCCGCACGAGCAGGATCCGCAGCCGGCCGTCCTTCCCGTACGTCAGCCACCACGAGTGCAGCCAGGCGTGGCTCTGGAAGGGGGTGGCGGTCGGACACTCCCGGACCAGCCGGTTCCAGGGTTCCTCCAGCGCCGCGAACTGCCGGGAGTCCCGGCACAGCGTCACCGTCAGGGCCCCGGTGGAGCCCCGCGTCATCGCACGGACTCCTTCTCCTTGGTCTCGGAGTGCCCGGAGTGCTCGCCCTGGGCGGGCAGCGAGGCGTACTCCTCCACGGCGCCCTCATCGGCGCCCGCTCCGGCCGGGCGCCCCGTCTCCTCCTGCTCGCCGGAGCGGCGGCGGCCGGGCCGGGCCAGCAGCCACAGGCCGCCGAGCAGCCCGCCGGCGCACAGTCCGACGGCGGCGCTGATCGCGGCCGACGGCGAGGCCGGGTCGCTCGGCGCGACGGCCTGGCTGAACAGGAGCAGCTGCACGCCGGTGTTCTTGGCGGCCTGGTTGCTGCTGAGGGTGAGGGCGTCGGCGACGGCGTTGGCGATGTCGGCGGCCTCAGCGGCGCTCCTGGAGGTGCCGGTGATCGCGATCATCGGGGAGTCGGGGGAGGTCTCGGCGCGGACCTGCGTCCGCAGCCGCCGGGCGTCGACGCCCGCGCGGGGCTGGGCGTAGGCGAGGGTGGAGCTGCTGGTGGCGATGCGCCCGTAGGCCTGGGCGAACCCCTGGGCGGTGGCGGGCTGGGTGGTCTCGTTCGGCACGGCGACGACGTAGCCGGTGGCGGCGTACTCGGGCGCCTTGAGCACCCCGTACGCCCCGCCGGCGGCCATGCCGAGCAGGGCGCAGGCGGGCAGCGGCCACCACACGGGCGGCGGCAGGAACCGGCGCTTCCTGGCGGAGCGGTGGACGGACTTCTTCTGGTCCGGACGGTCCGCACGGTCCGCACGGTCGGGGCGGTCGGGGCGGTCGGGGCGGTCGGGACGGTCTGCGCGGTCTGCGCGGTCTGCGCGGTCGGCACGGTCGGCCATGGTGGTGCTCGCTTCCTGGGTGAAGGGGAGTACGTACGGTGGAAAGAAGGGGGATCAGCCGTCGCCGCCGGGCGCGGCCGCGTCCAGCCCCGCCGGTGAGCGGGGCGCCGGGTCCGGGGCGGTGCCCCGCGGCTCCGTGCCACCGCGCGCCGGGGGCAGGGGCACGGGCGCGGCCAGCGCGAGCCCGTAGACGTCCAGCAGCCGCGCCGCGCTGCGCGCGATGTCGTACCGGCGCACCACCGGGGGCGCCGGCAGCCGGCTCGCGCCCGCCTCCATGTGCCCCCGCAGCGCGGCGACGAGCTCCTCGGTGCCCGTGCCGATCCGTCGCGCCCCCGGCGCCTGCGCGGCGGGGAGGTCGTCGATGGCGGGGCAGGTCACGTGCAGCACGGGCAGCCCGGCGGCCAGGGCCTCGACGACGGCCAGCCCGAACGCCTCCTCCCGGGAGGGGGACACGAAGACGTCCATGGCGGCCAGCAGCGCGGGGATCCCGGGGGTGCGCCCGTCGGGGCTGTCGCCCAGCGGGTCCCGCTCCCCCAGCAGATGGATCCTCGCCTGCGCGCCCAGCTCGGCGGCCAGCGTCCGCAGCGCGGCCCGTTCCGGCCCGTCCCCGGCCAGCAGCAGGTGCGCGCCCGGCAGTGCGGCGACGGCCCGGACGAGGACGTCGAACCGCTTGCCCGGCACCAGCCGCCCGACCCCGCCGACGACGAAGGCCCGTTCGGGCAGTCCGATCCTGGCCCGGGTGGCGCGGCGGACGCCCGCGTCGAAGCGGAACCGGGCGGCCTCGATGCCGTTCGGGACGACGTGCACCCGGGCGGGGGGCACCCCCCAGCCCTCCAGGCGGGCGGCGACGGTGTCGGACACGGCGACGGTCGCCGCGCCGAGCCGCTCGCTGGCCAGGTAGAGGGAGCGGACGCCGCGGGAGAGCGGGCGGCCCTCGATCTCGGCCTCGCCCAGGGAGTGTTCGGTGGCGACCGTCGCCGCGACGCCCGCGAGCCGGGCGGCGAGGCGCCCGTAGACGCAGGCCCGGTAGAGGTGGGTGTGGACGAGGTCGTAGCGGCCGCGCCGGATGAACCGGACGAGCTTGGGCAGGGCGCCCAGGTCGCGGTTGCCGTTCATGCCCAGGTGGACGACGCGGACCCCGTCGGCGCGCAGCCCGTCGGCGACCGGGCCGGGGTTGGTGAGGGTCAGGACGTCGCAGGGCATGGGCATGTGGCGCAGCAGGAGCCGCAGTTGCTGTTCGGCGCCGCCGACGCCGAGGCCGGTGATGACGTGGAGGGCCTTCACCGCAGCACCGGTACCTTCCGCCGCAGCTCGCGGGCCCCGTGGCGGAGTTCCTTGATCCGCAGCCGGGCGGCTCCGTCGGCCTGGCTGACGTGCGTACGGGGCAGGGCGTGCAGGCCGGCGAGGCGGCCGGGGGAGATCGCGCAGGCGTAGCCGTATCCGGCGGCGCGGGTGGCGTCGACGACGCGGGCGTCGAGGTGGCCGTAGGGGTAGCAGAACCCGTCGGGCAGGGTGCCGGTGAGTTCGCGCAGGAGTTCGCGGCTGCCGCGCAGTTCCTGCTGGAGGACGTCGTCGGGGGCGGCGGTGAGGTCCTGGTGGAGCAGCCCGTGGGAGCCGATCTCCTGGCCGGCGGCGGCGACCTCGCGGATCTGCTCGGCGGTGAGGAGGGACTTGCGGGGGCCGAGCGGGTCCCAGACGTTGTCGACGCCGAGCCGTCCGGGCAGGACGAACAGGGTGGAGGTGAAGCCCTGGCGGCGCAGCAGGGGCAGGGCGCGGGTCAGGTAGTCGGTGTAGCCGTCGTCGAAGGTGAGGCCGACGAGGCCGTGGCCGCGTCCGGCGGCGCGGGCGCGCAGCAGTTCGCGGACGGACACGCCGCGCAGCCCCCGGGAGCGCAGCCACAGCAGCTGGGCCTCCAGGGTGCCCGGGGTGACGGTGATGCCGTACGGGTCCTCGGCGGGGTCGGTGAACTCGGCGACGGAGTGGTACATCAGGACCCACGGCGACGGGGTACGGCGGGCGGTGGCCGCCACGGCGGCGGGTGCCGTGTCGGTGTCAGCGGGCATTGCGGAACCTCTGGGTGAGCTGGGTGATCTGGACGGCGGTCTGGGCTGCGAGCTGGGCGATCTGGCCGGGCAGGGCGGTGATCTCCAGGGCCCGTATGGCCATTCCGGTGGCCCCGAACATGGCCGGGACCAGCAGGCAGCCGAGGGCGGCGCTGAGCAGCGGGTCGGGGATCATCGGTCCGGCGAGCCAGCCGGTGGCGCAGGCGGAGGCGGCCGCGACGGTGAGGCGGCCGATGCTGACGGCGACGCGGCGGGCCTGGATGGCGATGATGCGGGAGCCGATGCCGGTCAGGAGGAGGGCGGCGGTGGCGGTGATGCCGGCGGCGTTGGCGGCGGCGATGCCGTAGGTGCCCCACCAACCGACGAAGAGGGCTCCGGCGGCGATGTTGACGAGCAGCCCGGCACCCATCGCGAGCGCCGGGAACCAGGTGGGCCGGGCGGTCGAGAAGAAGGGCCGGGACAGGGCTCCGACGAGGCAGTGGCCGAGGAGTCCGAGTCCGTAGACGCGCATGACGGAGGCGGTGGTGAGGGTGTCCTGGTGGGTGAAGGCGCCGCGTTCGAAGAGGACTTCGATGATCTGCGGTGCGTAGCCGATGACGAGGGACACGCCGAGGAGGACGGCGAGGGAGGCGAGCGCGAGGTCCTGTTCGACGCGGCGGCGGGCCTTCTCGCGTTCGCCGCCGGCCATGGCCTGGGCGACGACGGGGAAGGTGACGGTGCAGATCATCAGGGAGAGCACCATCGGCATCTGCGCGACCTTCTGCGCGTAGTTGAGGTGCGAGATGGCGCCGGGGGGCAGGGAGGCGGCGAGGAAGCGCTCGACGAGGACCTGGGACTGGCGGAAGACGGCGAAGGAGATGACGGGGGCGATCACGCCGAAGGCGATGAGGGTGGGCCGGTCGCGGTCGCGCTGGCTGCGCGGGGCCCGCCGGGCGCGGGGCGGTCCGAAGCCGACGTTGCGGATGAACGCGGGCAGTTGGACCAGGACCATCAGCAGTCCGCCGGCGGCGACCCCGGCGGCGGCGGCGCGGACGCCCCACAGGGTGTGGAGGGCGACCATGGTGCCGATGATGCCGACGTTGTAGGCGACGTAGATCGCGGCGGGCGGCAGGAAGGACCGGTGGGCGCGCAGGGCGGCGCTGAAGTATCCGGCGACGCCGAAGGTGAGGACGGTCAGGGCGGTCATCCGGGTGCACTGGACGGCCAGTTCGGGGTCGGGCAGGCCGGGTGCGAGGACGTCGACGACCAGGGGTGCGGCGATGACGAGGAGGGAGGCGACGGCGGCGAGGAAGACGACCAGGCGCGGCAGGGTGGCGCCGACGAGCAGGCGTACGGGGTCGGCCGCGCGGGCTTCCCTGCGGGTCAGCCCGGCCCGGCTGGCGGCGCGCCGGGCGAGGGCGTGGCTGAAGGCGGGCACCATCAGCAGGGCCATGGCGTCCTCGATCAGCAGCGTCGAGGCCATCTCGGGGACGGTCCAGGAGATGAGGAAGGCGTCGCTGTCGTGGCCGGCGCCGAAGAGGTGCGCGATGGTCTGGTCGCGGACGAGGCCGAACACGGCGCCGGCGGCGGTCAGTCCGGCGGTGACGGCGGCGGCCTTGGCGAGGAACCGCCCGAGCGGGACGCCGCCCTTGGCGCCGGGCTTGTCGGCGCCGCTCCCGGCCCGGTCCCCGGCCCGGTCCGCGGCCCGGTCCGCGGCCGGGGGTACGGCCGGGGGTACGGCCGCACCTCCGGGCGTAGCCCTTGACGTCCCCCTTGACGTCCCCCGGGCGCTGCTCCCGGCCTTCCTCCCGGCGCCGCCCGTGCCCCCGGCGGTGGCCGGCCGGCGGGCCGGGACGGTGCCGTCGGCGGTGGCACCTGCGGCGGGGCCCGCGGCCGCGGCGAGGTCGCTCGCCGGGGCCGCGGGCCGCCGCCAGGGGGTCGTGTCGGTCACCGGACGGCCGGCCCGTCGGCGGGCGGGCCGGCCGGGGCGGCCGGGGCCGCGGGGACGGGGGAGGGCAGGGCCCACCAGGCCGCGAGCCCGATGATCACACCGGTGAGGACGGTGGAGGGGCCGCCGATGTCCGCGTACAGGAAGTCGGTCAGCTGCCAGACGAACAGGCCGACCGCGACCAGCCCGCAGTCGCGCAGCCCCTTGTCCGCGGAGAGCGCGTACCGCCGCAGGCCCGCGACGAGCAGGGCGGCCCAGCCGCCCGCGAGCGCGAGGAGTCCGACGAGGCCCTGTTCGCCGAGGACCAGCAGGTACATGTTGTGCGGGGACAGCAGCGGCTGCTTCACGAAGGCCTGGCCGGCGCCGGCGGTGTCGCTGCCGGAGGACAGTCCGAGCGAGGAGTGCCCGTCGCGGTGGGCGGGGAACCCCTTGAGGCCCACGCCGACGGCCGGCCGCTCGCGCCACATCGACTCGGCGGCGGCCCACATCGTGTAGCGGTCGGTGACCGACTGGTCGGGGGCGCTGGAGACCCGGGTGATGGAGCCGAGGCGCTCGGCGACCATCTCGGAGCCCAGTCCGAGGCCGCCGACGAGGACGACCCCCAGGGCGGTCAGCGCCACCAGCACCGTCAGCGCCCGCCGGATCCCGGCCAGGCACATCACCAGCAGCGCCGCTGCGACGGTGGCGATCCACGCGCCGCGGCTGAAGGACAGCACCAGCGGCACCACCAGTGCCAGGGCGCAGCCCCCGGCGGCCCGGCGGACCCTGGCGGGCAGTCCCGGTGCGAGCGCGGCGGCGGTGGCGACGATCAGCCCGTAGGCGACGACGGTGGCCATGCCCATGACGTCGCCGGGGCCGAAGGTGCCCACGGCGCGGACGTCCTCGCCCTGGTAGGAGGCCCCGGTGTGGGTCGCGTACTGCACGACGCCCACGGCGCCCTGCACCAGCCCGAGCAGGACGAAGCACCCGGCGGCCAGCCGGAACTCGCGGGCGTCGCGCACCAGCAGGACCACCGCCGCCGGGACCAGCACGAACACCTGGAGGTAGCGCACGAATCCGGGCAGCGCGGCGTACGGGTCCCCGGCGGTCATGGTGGAGACGGCGAGCCCGATCCCCGGGGTCCCGAGTACGAGGACGCCCAGCGGGTTCAGCGCCCGGACCCGGCCGCGCAGGGCCTGCACGGCGCAGACCAGGGCGAGCAGCAGCGAGGCGGCGTCGGCGGGGCCGACCTTCCCGGAGGCGGTGGCGTCGCCGGCGGGGAGCGGGGCGAGCAGGAGCAGGACGGTCGCGGCGAGCGGCAGCAGCGGCCAGTGCCGGCGCAGCGCGTCGGCGCCGGCGGGCAGGCGTACGGATCCGGGGACGGCGAGGCTCATGGCTCAGCTCCCGCCCAGCCGGAAGCGGAAGAAGGAGGCGGCGGTCCGGGCGAGGATCCACAGGTCCTGCCAGAGGGACCAGGTGTCGATGTAGTGGTTGTCGAAGCGGGCTCGGTCCTCGATGGAGGTGTCTCCGCGCAGCCCGTTGATCTGGGCGAGCCCGGTGATGCCGACGGGCATCCGGTGGCGGGCCTCGTAGCCGGGGTGGACACTGCTGAACTTGGCGACGAAGAAGGGGCGTTCGGGGCGCGGGCCGACCAGGCTCATGTCGCCGCGCACCACGTTCCACAGCTGCGGGAGCTCGTCCAGCGAGGACTTGCGCAGGAAGGAGCCGACGGGGCTCATCCGGCGGTCGCCGGCCACGGTCCAGCGGGTGGCGGACTCGTGTTCGTCGGCGCGCAGGGTGCGGAACTTCAGCAGGGTGAAGGGCCGGCCGTAGAGGCCGACCCGCTCCTGCCGGAAGATCACCCCGGGGCCGTCGGAGAGCCGTACGGCCAGCGCGCAGGCGCCCATGACGGGGGCGGCGGCGAGCAGTGCGAGGGCCGCGAGGGCGGAGTCGATGAGCCGTTTGGCGGAGCGCTCCAGCGGCCGGGCGGGGCGGGGCAGCAGGGGCTGGACGGCGTATCCCCACAGCTGGTCGGCGGGCTGGGCGACGCGCATGCCGGTGACCTTGGCGGTGCCGGCGGGGTCGGCGAGCCAGAGCCGGCAGCCGTGGTCGTGGAAGAGGCGGACCAGGGCGGCGGTGCGTTCGTCGGCCTCGGGCGGCCGGGTGAAGACGGCGCAGCGCACGGAGTTCTGGATGACGGCCCGGCGGACGTCCTCGTGGGTGGCGAGGACGGGCAGCGGGCCGCCCTCGCCGTCGGCGGGTTCGGCGGTGTCGGCGATCCCGACGGGCCGCAGCCCGTACTCGGGGCGGCCGTGCAGGGCGGCGGCGACGGCGCCGGCGCCGTCCCCGGGGCCGACGACGAGCGTGGACTCGGGGTGCGCGGCGGCGGAGCGGCGCCACAGCCCGTGGACCAGCCCGCGGCCCGTGCAGGCCAGGACGGTCTGGAGGCAGACGGCGGTGAGCAGCGCGTTCCAGCCGAGGGCCCGTCCGGGCGCGGTGGCGGCGAGGACGGCGGCCGCCGCGCACCACAGCGCGGCGGTGCGGCCGGCCAGGGCGGGGAGTTCCAGGAGGGCGGAGGGCGCGAGGCGGGGCCGGTAGAGGCCGCCCCGTGCCTGGAGGGCGGCGTTGACGGCGGCGAGCAGGACGGCGGCCGCCGCGGCGGCCTGGGGCGGGAGCAGCGGCCCGGGTACGGCGGTCACGGTGACGGCGGCGGCCAGCGCGTCGGCGGCCAGGAGCGGGGCGGCGCCCCGGCCGCGGCGGGCCCGGCCCGGGCGGACGGCGGGCCGGGCCCGGTCGGCCCGGGGTCCGCGCGGCGGGTGGATGGCGGTCACGGCACGGCGGTTCGTCGCGGGTGCCGCGATGGGCGCCATGGCGGGTGTCGCGGCGGGTGTCACGGCGGGCGGGGCGACCGGTGACACGGAGGCGAAGGCGCTGCCGCCGGTGTGCCCCGTGCCGCTCTGCCCCCCGGTGTGCCGGGCGGGTGCGCTGTCCATCGTCATCGGCTGATGCGCTCCTGGTTCAAGGGGGAGGGCCTGCCCAGCAGTTCGTGGTACAGGCCGGTGACCGCGTCCGTGGTCCGCCGCACGTCGAACTCGGTCCGGGCGTGCTGCTGGGCCTGCTCCCCGAGTTCGGTGAGCAGCCGCGGTTCGGCGAGCAGCCGTCCCAGGGCCTTGGCCAGCGCCGTCGGGTCATCCGGCGGTACCAGGCAGAGCCGCCCGTGGCCGGACGGCAGGCTCTCCCGGGCACCGCTGACGTCGGAGACCAGGACCGGTCGGCCGCAGGCCATGGCTTCGAGGGGGGCGAGCGCCATGCCTTCCCACCGCGACGGCAGTACAACGAGATCGGCGGCCCGAAGCCACGGTCGGATGTCGGCGGCGGCCCCGGCGAAGTGGACTCCGGGGGGTGCGGCGCGGCGCAGCCGTTCGGCGTCGGGACCGTCGCCGACCAGGGCGAGGCGGGCGCCGGGGACGGTGGCCGACACCTCCGGCCAGGCGCGCAGCAGGACGTCCTGGCCCTTCTGGGGGCAGAGCCGGCCGACGCAGACGGCCAGCGGTCCGTCGCCCGCGAGGGGGGCGGGCAGCCGCAGGGCGGTGCGGGCCTCGGCGCGGTCGCGGCCGGGGTCGGGGTGGGCGGGGCGGAAGTGGGCGAGGTCGACGCCGTTGCGGACCACCGCCCAGCGGGCGTGGATGCCCTCGGACTCGCCGGCCCGGCGTTCGGCCTCGCTGACGCAGAGCACCCGGTCGGCCCAGCGGGCGCCGGCGCGTTCCCAGCGCAGCGCGAGGGCGGCGGTGGTGCCGCCGACGGCGTCGAAGGACCAGGCGTGGGGCTGGAACACCGTGGGGAGGGAGCCCCGTACGGCCATCCGCCCGGCCAGTCCGGCCTTGGCGCTGTGGGCGTGCAGCAGGTCGGGGCGGACGCGGCGGATCAGCCGGGCGGCGCCGAGCACTTCGGCGGGCAGTCCGGGTCCGGGGGAACGTCCGGCGCGCCAGGTGAGCACCTCGGCCCCGGCGGCCCGGGCCGCGCCGGCGAGGACGCCGCCGTCCGGGCAGGCGACGACGACGCGCAGCCCGGCGGCGCACTGGGCCGCGGCGAGGTCGGCGACGACCCGTGCGACGCCGCCCTCGACGGGCTGGACGAGGTGGAGGACGGTGAAGGACCGCGCGGCCGGGGAGCCGGCCGGCGAGGGGTGTTTCGGCACGTGGAGCGGTCTCCTGCGCTCAGCGGCGCGCGTCTGTCTGAACGAAGAGCACACCGAGGAATTGACCCTGGCTTTCGCCCGTGAACCTGAAGCTCAGGCTGTGGGCGCCACCGGACAGGGCGGGACTCAGATCGAACACGTCCGCGTCATATCCGAGATTGTTAATATTTTCAGGCTGTCGTACTGATACGGGCCGCCCGAATTCCGTGATCGTGGAATTCATGACGTCGTTGAACGGGTTCTCGGCATCGCTGACGTTGATCCGGCGGCCGCTGTCGGCCGTCACCGTCAGTGAGTCCCCCAGGGCCCCGCGGTCCCCGTCGTAGGCGACCACCCCGGCCTTGCCCGCGGACCCCGCGGGCGCGTCCAGGCCGGCGACCTCCACCTGCTCCGCGGCGGCCTCGCCGGCCCCCGCGGCCAGCGACTCGAAGCCGTCCCACAGGGAGATCCTGCGCAGCGGCTCCTGCGGGTGCTCGTACGCGACCACCAGCGTCCAGCCGCCCCAGGCACCCACCTGCGAGTGCCCCATGGCGACGTTGAGCTGGGCCACGGTCCACATCCCGGCGCCCCCCTTGCGCACCAGCGGGGTGACATCGGCCGAGGCCTGGTAGGCGTCGCTGCCGGCGTCCGTCCGGTGTCCGATCACCGTGTCGGCGATCACCGGCTTGTACGCGCCCCCGGGCTCGGCGACCAGCACGCGGCCGTTGTCCTCCGGCGGCTTCTGCTCCCCCACCCGCAGGTTCCCGCCCCAGTAGAGCCGGGCGTACGAGACCTTCGCGCCCCGCGGGACCCTGAGCTCGGACCGGGTGGAGTTGTAGGTGTCGGGGTCCTTGTCGACCTCGTCGTAGAACATCTCGAAGTCGCCGTTGGTCCCGGCGGCGCCCTTCTTGACCTCCGCGCACGGCTCCGCCTGCGGGGACTCCTCGCGGCGGCAGCTGATCACCGAGTTCGAGGCCCGGACCAGCCCCCCGTGCTGCACCGCCTGGTAACGCTGAGTGAAGGGGATGCGGGGCAATTCACGGGCCGCGGCGGGGACCGCGGCGTCCGCCGGGGCGGCGTGGAGGGAAAGCGTGAGGCAGGACAGCAGGCCGAGCGCGCCGAGGATTCTGCGGGAGGAACCCATGACCCTGTCTCCATTTTCGATCAAGGGGACAAAACAGGAGTGAACTTTGTCAGAAATCAGGCTGGAAATCACGCCGGACTCGCTCGTACGGCCTTTCGGGCGATGGCACGCACCCTGACGGTGGGCGCGTCGTTATGCGGTTGCATCGTTGTTCGACGTTCGAACCGAAAGGAATAACGGAGATGAAGAAGAGGCTGATGCGCGGCACGACGGTGGCGCTCGCCGGAACCGCGCTGCTGATGGGCGGCGCGGGCCTCGCCTCCGCGCACGGCGGCGACGGCGCGACCGCCGAGGGTCTGGCGGCGGGTTCCCCCGGCGTGCTGAGCGGCAACCTCGTCCAGGTGCCCGTCGACGTCCCGGTCAACGTCTGCGGCGTCACCGCGCAGCTGGTCGGCCTGCTGAACCCGGCCTTCGGCAACCGCTGCGTGAACGCCTGAACGTCAACCACGCCGCCCGAAACGGCGGCATCCGGGTGAAGCGACGCAACCGGAGCGGGATCCGGGCCGTTGTTCCGGATGCTCCAGCAGCGGGCAATCCTGCAGAAAAGGGACGATAATGATCAAGAAGCTTGTAGCCGGCGCAGCGGTTGCCGCCTCCACCGTCGGCCTCGGCGCCGCCATGGCCCCGCAGGCGATGGCGATCGGCAACGACAACGGCATCAACACCGTGAACGGCAACAACTCCGCGCAGATCTACGGCAACCAGGCCACCTACGGCAACATGAGCCCGCAGATGGCGCTGATCCAGGGCTCCTTCAACAAGCCCTGCATCGCCCTGCCCGCCAAGGTCAACGCCCAGTCGATCCTGTCCGCGGTCAACATCGGCGTCCAGGACATCCCGGTCCTGTCCAGCCCGCAGAACCAGCAGTGCACCGAGAACTCCACCCAGGCCAAGGGCGACGAAGCCCTCTCGCACATCCTGGACAACATCCCGGTCCTCTCCGGCAACGTCTCCTCCGGCAGCTGACCGAGGAAGCACCGCGCGAGGCCGTCGCACCCCCCGGGTCGCGGCGGCCTCGCCGCGTAATCGGGCGCCGGGAATTCCGCTCCCGTGAATAGGGATCGAAAATCTCCCCCGGGGAAATACCCGGATTCCGCGGTTTCTTTTTCCCGGCCCACTCGTTGTTCTGTATGCAGCGGACAGACCTCTGCGGGAAGGATCGAATTCAGATGAAGTACAAGAAGGCAGTGGTGATGGCCGCCGGCTTCCTCGTCGCCGCCGGTGCCGCCTCCCCCGCCATGGCCGACGCGGTCGCCGACGGCAAGGCCGTCGGTTCCCCCGGTGTCCTCTCCGGGAACCTCGTGCAGGTCCCCGTGCACGTCCCCGTGAACGTCTGCGGCAACACCGTCAACATCATCGCGCTGCTGAACCCCGCGTTCGGCAACACCTGCGTCAACGACTGACGAAGCGACTGCGCCCGCGAGGGCGGACCTCCTCGGGTGGCCTCGGAGTGCACGGCGGTGCACTCCGAGGCCACCTTCGATTCAGGACCGGCCCCCGCGCCGGTAGACAGGGAAGGACCCATGCGACAGGTACTGAGCCGACAGGTACTGGGCAAGGGGGTGCTCACGGCTGCGGCCGCGTCGAGTCTGCTGTCGATCGCGACCGGCGCGGCCTACGCGCATCCCGGGGCGATGGCCGAGGCCTCGCATTCACCGGGCGTGCTGTCCGGCAACAGCGTCTCGGTACCCATCACCCTTTCGCCGAACGTGTGCGGCAACAGCGTGGACGGGGGTGCGGCGCTCAACCCCTCGATGGGCAACAACTGCGCCACCTCGACCGGCTCCGACACGGGCCACCACGACTACGAGCGCTACCTCAGCCCCGAGAACGCCGAGGCCTTCCAGCGCTACCTGGACGAGCACCCCGGCGGCCGGCACGCGCTGCCCGCGCAGCGCGGCGAGGACGAGGGCGGCTACGGGGAGCGCGGCGCGGAGGCACCCCGCACGCGGACCCCCCGGCACGCCGCGCCCCGGCCCGAGGAGGCGCGCCCCGAGGCGCCCCGCCACGAGACCGGCCCCCGCCACGAGGACGCCTACGGCGGTCCGGGCGAGGAGGACCGGGGCCCGCGGGGCGGGGAGGAGGAGTGCGACGACCACCCGCCCGCCCACCACGCGCAGCACCCCGCCCCGCACCCGGCGCCCCCCGCGCCCGCGCCGCACCACCCGAAGCCCAAGCCGCAGCCCAGGCCGGCCCCCAAGCCCCGGCCCGCCCCGGCCCCCGCCCCGCCCGCCGCGCAGCCCGCCCCGGCACCGGCGCCCGCCCCGGCCCCGCTCCCCGCCCCGGCCCCCGCGCCGCAGGCCCCGGCCGCCGAGGCGCCCGTACCGCCGCAGGAGCACGCCGAGACGCTCCCCGCGCCGGTCGAGGAGCAGCCGCACACCCTCCCCGCGCCCGTCCCGGCCCCCGAGGCGCAGCCCGCTCCTGCGCCCGCCCCCGGGCCCGCGCAGGAGCTCCCGGCACCGCGGCCGCCGCACGGCAGCCAGCCGGAGCGGCCGCTCCCGGCGCCCGTCCCCGTACCGGACGTCGTCCGCCCCGCGGACCAGCCCCCGGCCGCCCCGGCCGGCGACCTCCCGGTGCACCTGCCCCCGGCGCCCGCGCCGGCTCCGGCGCCCGTCCCCGCCGCCGCTCCGCCGGTGACGCTCCCGGCGCCCGTCCCGGCGCCCGCGCCGGCGCACGCGGGGCCCCAGCTGGCGGCCACCGGTGCCGGTGAGCTGGGGGCCATGGCGGCCCTCGCCTCGGCTCTCGTCCTCGGCGGCGCGATTCTCTACCGGAGGTCGCGCGCCGCCTGACGGGAATACCGGTAATCGGAAGAAATATCGGCCGGAGAATCCACCGTCGGATTCTCCGGCCGCTGCCGTGCGGCCGCGGGCCGGCGTTTCCGGAGCGGCCGGGAATCGTTACCAGGACGAAAGCGGCGAGCCGGTCGCCGCTGCCGCCCGGTCCACGAAAAGAAGAGGATTTCCCACCATGAAGCTCTCCCAGGTCGCCGCCGTCGTCGTCGGTTCCGTCGCCGCCCTCGGCGCCACGGCTCCCGCCTTCGCGGCCGACGCCCCCGCGATGCCCCCCATGAGCGCGACGGGCGGAGTGACCGAGCTGCTGGGCGCCGTGAACCCCGTCTCCGAGGCGCTCCCGCAGACGGCGGGCAACGCGCTGGCCGAGCAGGGCGACACCGTCGGCAAGGTGGTCCAGACGGCGCAGGGCGTCAACAAGGTCCGCAACGACATCCCCGGCACGGCCCTGGGCCTGGCGAACGGCGCCACCAAGGCCTCCCCGCTGCTCGGCGGAGTGGAGCTCAACGGCGGCAAGTGACGCCGGGGCGCTGCCGAAAGGCACCCGACACGACTGTGGGCGCCACCGGCGAGGCCGGTGGCGCCCACGGTCACGTGGTGCCGACTGCGAGGAACGTCAGTCGTTGACGCAGACGTTGCCGAACGCCGGGTTCAGCGCGCCGATGATGTTCACGGAGTTGCCGCAGACGTTGATCGGAACGTGGACCGGCACCTGGACCAGGTTGCCCGAGAGAACACCGGGGGAGCCCACGGCCGCGCCCTCGGCCTGGGCGTCGGCGGAGGCGGCACCGGCGGCACCGGCCACGGCGAGACCAGCGGAGGCCAGGGCCACGGCGGCCTTCTTGGCAGCAGAGTTCATGGGGAGTGCACCTTCTCGTTCGATGTCCTGCCCCGGTCCCGGGGCTCACACCGAGCGAAACGGTCCAGCGTCCCGGATCGACACGGCCGACGGCCGGATCTGACCTGTTCAGCCCAATAGTCGTAACCATTCTGCCCGTCGGGGTCCGCCGCGGCCGCCGGCTAGCTGCCGACGGGGATGTCGGGGATCTGGACGTCGGGGACGGTCGGGACGGCCGGCGCGACCCCGGGCACCGCCGGGACCGCCGGGGTCGCGGGCACCGCGGGGACGGTGACCGGGAGGTCCGGCAGCTTGGGGATGGTGACCGGGAGGTCCGGCAGCTTGATCTCGGGCAGTTTGATCTCGGGGAGCTTCGGTACCTCGATCGGCGGGAGCTTGATCCCGCCGAGCAGGCCCGTGAGCGAGTTCAGCAGGTCCGAGAGGGTCTTCGTGAGGCCGGCGAGGAGGTCGTCGATCGGGCCGGCGGCGACCCGCTCCCGGGATTCCGCCGCCTCCTCCAGCCGTTCGATCTGCTGCTGCACGGCCGCCGCCTTCCTCTCGACGGCGGCGGCGCCCTGGCCGTCCGCGGCGCCCGCGGGGGTGGCCGCGCCGGACAGTATGACGACGGCGAGGGCCGACGGGACGAGGACGCGGAGGCGGGACGCCTTGGTGGAGTGCATGAGGAATCCTTCGAGGTGGTCGCGCAAGCGGACCCGAGTAGTCCGCTTACTCACCCACCGTGCGAACACCCTCGACGGAGCGCAACCGGAGCCCGCGCGCCCGGGGCGCGCCTGGGGCTGCGTACGGGCTTCGCGCAGGTGTCCGCAGCGGTCTCACCCGCCCCGGGGAAATCCCGTCCCCGGACGGGCCGTTTGAGTGAAGCAGCGCAACCATGCCGCGCGGCGGCCGGTTGATCAGGGCGCTCCACTAGCGGGCACTCGTGCGACAGAAGGATCGATGATGCTCAAGAAGATCATGACCGCCGCTGCGGTCTCCGCCGTTGCCATCGGCGTCGGTGCCGCCGCCCCGGCCATGGCCATCGGCAACGACAACGGGATCAACACCGTCAACGGCAACGGCGCCCAGCAGATCTACGGCAACCAGAAGACCGCCGGCGACATGAGCCCCCAGCTCAGCCTGGTCCAGGGCACCCTGAACAAGCCCTGCATCGGCCTGCCGGCGAAGGTCAACGTCCAGTCCGTGGCCGCCCTCATCGCCAACGTCGGTGTCCAGGACATCAACGTCCTGTCCAACCCGCAGAACCAGCAGTGCACCGAGAACTCCACCCAGGCCAAGGGCGACGAGCCGCTCTCGCACATCCTGGACAACATCCCGGTCCTGTCCGGCAACGTCTCCTCCGGCAGCTGACCGAGTCCCACCCCTCCTGGTCTGGGGCCGCGTCGGCCCGTGGAGCGCAGTGACGAGGGCCCCGGCGGCGTCCAGCCGCCGGGGCCCTCGTACGCGTGGGGCCGCCCCCGTCACCCCGTCCAGAAGTCCCACCACCGCGTCAGGACCAGCATCCCGATCACCCCCAGGTGCAGGGCGGGCGGGGCCCAGGCGAAGTCGGTGAAGAACTCCCGCAGCGGGCCGGGCGCGGGCAGCCGTCCCGTACGGACGTTGTGGGCCGTGACCGCCCAGAACATCAGCAGCGTCGCCACCCAGGCCAGGCAGCACCACAGGCACAGGGCGTTGATCGCGTAGAGCGACTGGACCATCAGCCAGGCGCAGAAGGCGGTGCCGAAGGCGGTGCCGGCGTTCAGTCCCAGCCAGAACCAGCGGCCGTGGCGGGCCCCGGCGAGCAGCCCCGCGCCGACGCAGACCACGACCCCGTAGGTGGCCAGCCCGAGCATCGGGTTGGGGAAGCCGAAGACGGCCGCCTGGGCGCTCTTCATGACGCTGCCGCAGGAGACGACCGGGTTGAGGCTGCACGCGGGCTTGAAGTCCGGGTCCTCCAGCAGGAGGAACTTGTCGAGGGTGATCACCCAGGAGGCCAGCAGCCCGGCGGCGCCGGTGGCCACCAGCAGCCAGGCCAGGGACCTGGGGGCGTCGGGTTCGTCCTCGGATCGGGTACGGGAGCGCCGCCGCTGGCGCGGGACGTCCACGGTGTTCGTTGCCATGCCGCCCATACTCCCGCGTATCGCCACAAGCCCTGACGAACCCGGGCCATTCAGGGGCAAGTTGACCTGAAGGTGTGGCGGGAACCCCTGATGCTTCCCGGACGTTTTACCGAATCCCGGACGTGATGTCAGAGCCAGGGGCTACGTTGTGCTTCCGCTAAGTGACAAGCTGCGACGGCCTGGAGCCCACCTTGAGCGATCCGTACGAGACAACCGAGGCGCATCTCGGCCGACTCCTGGGCCGCGCCCTCAACTCCTTCGACCTTCCCGACGCGTTGGTCGAGCGCCTCGGCACCGCGCTCGCCCACAGCTCCTCCCTCTACACGACGCACCACAGCCCGTCGGCCGGCGTGTGGCGGGAGACCCACCGGCACACCTACCTGCTCTCCGACGGCGAGACGGTCTCGCTGTGGGAGCTGGCGTACCGGCTGCGGGGCGACGACGGCACCCGGTACGAGGTGTTCGCCGGGCGGGAGGAGCTCACGTGGGCCGGGGCCCGGCTGTTCGGCGAGGCCGGGGCCGGGCCGTCCCCGGCCCCTGTGCCCGGACAGGGCGGAACCGAGGACGGGGACGGGGATGGGGACGGGGGCTGGGGCGTGGACGGGACGGAGGAGGACCTGGCGCTGCTGAGCGCCCTGTTCGCCGCCCCGGATCCGCGGGAGCGCCACCGCGAGTACACGGTGGAGGAGTCCGCCGACCACGCCCGGCGGGTGCTGCGGCGCGCGGAGAACGGCGACCGCCCCGGGCCGGAGGTGGCCGCACGGCTGCGTTCGGCGTACGCGCACCGGATCACCCAGGCCTTCGGCGGGCGGCAGTTCCTGGCGGACGGCCGGGACGCCGGGTTCAGCCTGTACGAGCACGCGTTCGTCCTGCTGGACGGCAGCGAGTGCAGCCTCTGGGAGGTCGAGCACACGGCGACGCCGGACGGGCGCCACATGTGCGAGGTCTACACGACCGAGGCCGCCGCGCGCGGGGCGATGGAGCTGCGCACACGGGTCCGCTAGGGCCTGTCACCGGCGGCGGTGACCGGCGCCGTCCAGTGGAGGGCGCCGGCCGCGTCGACAGGAGCTGCCCGCGCGGGTGCCGGGGTCTCAGGCCTGTGCGGCCTGTTCGACGGCGCCCTCGCGCTCCGAGAGCGGGACCTGCTTGCGCGGCAGGACGAACATCACCGCGAAGATCACGACGAGCACCGCCACTACCCACCACAGCGCACCCCGGAAGGCCTCGACGTAGGGGGCGCCGAGGACGCGGTCGTCATCGATCGACCCGAAGAAGACCACGGAGGTCAGGGCGAGGCCGAGGGCGTTGCCCATCTGGCCCGTCGTGTTGATCAGGCCGGAGGCCGAGCCGGCGTGCTCGCGCGGCACCTGGGACAGGATGGTGTCGTTCAGCGGGGCGACGATCAGGCCCATGCCGGCGCCCATGACGATCAGCGGGGCGGCCATCTGCCAGGAGGCGATCTCCATGCCGTACCGCTGGGACTCCCAGATGTAGAGCAGCAGCCCCGCGGCCATGACCAGCGCACCGGCCTGGAGCACCTTGCGGCCGAAGCGGGGGACGAGCTTCTCGACGGAGAGGCCGGCGGCGACGGAGACGGCGATGGAGAAGGGGATGCCGGTGCTGCCGGCGTGCAGCGGGGTCCAGCCGAGGCCCATCTGCATGTAGAGGGTCCAGACGAGGAAGAAGATGCCGGTCGCCAGACCGAAGGCGAGCTGGACGGTGATGCCGCCGGCGAAGCTCTTGACCTGGAAGAGGGAGAGCTCGACGAGCGGGGAGCCGTCCTTCTTGATCTTGTGCTTCTCGTACGCGATGAAGACGGCGAAGACGACGGGCGAGGCGATCATGCAGGCGAAGCCCCACAGCGGCCAGTCGTTCTCCCGGCCCTGGGTGAGGGGGTAGATCAGCAGGACCAGCGCGAGGGTCGCGAGGACGACGCCGACCAGGTCGAGGCGCAGGGCCTTGGGGGCCTTGGACTCGGAGATGTACTTGCGGCCCAGGATCACGGCGGCGATGCCGACGGGCAGGTTGATCAGGAAGATCGTGCGCCATTCGAGGCCGAAGAGGTTCCACTCGGTGAGCAGCGCGCCGAGCAGCGGTCCGGAGACCGCGCCGAGGCCGACGATCGCGCCGAACATGCCGAAGACCTTGCCGCGCTCGTGCGGCGGGAAGGTGACGTGGATGATCGCGAGGACCTGCGGGACCATCAGCGCCGCCATGCCGCCCTGCAGCAGGCGGGAGGCGACGAGCATCGACGGGTCGGCCGCGATGCCGCAGAGCAGCGAGGCGGCGGTGAAGCCGGCCACGCCGACGAGGAAGAGCCGCTTGCGGCCGTAGATGTCACCGAGACGGCCGCCGGTGATCAGGCCGGCGGCGAAGGCGAGCGCGTAGCCCGCGGTGATCCACTGGATCGCGCTGGTCGAGGCGCCGAAGTCCTGACGCATGCTGGGTATCGCGATGTTGACGATCGTGACGTCGACCAGGTCCATGAAGGACGCGGTCATCACGATGGCCAGCGCCAGCCAGCGCAGGCGGTCGGCCGGGGCGTCGGGAGTGGCCGGGTCGGCGGCGCCGTCCGGTGCTGCTGCGGCGGCCGCGTTCCCCTCTTCTCGTACGGGCCCGTTCTCTCTTTCGGGCGATGCTGTGGGCGTCTCGGTGCTCATGGGGAGAAACGTAGACGGGAACTAGGCCAGGGTGTGTCCTATTTACCTGGCAATCTTGAAGGATGAACGACACACCCGCCCGGCTGCTCACCCTGCTGTCCCTGCTCCAGACCCCGCGCGAGTGGCCCGGCAGCGAACTGGCAGAGCGGCTGGGCGTGAGCGCGCGGACGATCCGGCGGGACATCGAGCGGCTGCGGGACCTGGGCTACCCGGTGGAGGCCACGCTGGGCGCGGTCGGCGGCTACCGGCTGGTGGCGGGTGCGGCGATGCCGCCGCTGCTGCTGGACGACGAGGAGGCCGTGGCCATCGCGGTGGGGCTGCGGGCGGGGGCCGGGCATGCGATCGAGGGGGTCGAGGAGGCTTCCGTACGGGCGCTGGCCAAGCTGGAGCAGGTGCTGCCGGCCCGGCTGCGCCGCCGGGTGGGGGCGCTGCAGTCCGCGACGGTGGCGGTGACGCGGGGCGACGGGCCGAGTGTGGACCCGCGGACGCTGACGGCGATGGCCGCGGCGGTGGCCGGGCCGGAGCGGCTTCGGTTCGCCTACCGGGCGCGGGACGGGGCGGACTCGCGCCGGCTGGTGGAGCCGTACCGGCTGGTCAGCACGGGCAGCCGCTGGTACCTGGTGGCCTTCGACCTGGAGCGGGAGGACTGGCGCACGTTCCGGGTGGACCGGGTGAGCGAGCCGTTCCCGACGGGGGCGCGGTTCAGCCCGCGGCCGCTGCCGATGGAGGCGGCCGAGTTCGTCCGGCGCGGGCTGCGGGGCGGGGAGACCTACCCGGTGGACGTCCGCTTCGCGGCGGCGCCGCAGGAGCTGCCGGGGTGGCTGCGGGAGGGGGCGGTGGCGGAGGGGCCGGGGTCGCGGGTGCGGTTCGAGAGCGGGGACGCGCCGGAGTGGCTGGCGGCCCGGATGGCGCTGACGGGGCTGGAGTTCACGGTCCGGGGGCCCGAGTTCCTGGCCCGGGCGGCGGGCGCGCTGGCCGAGCGGCTGGCCGGGGCGGCGGCGGGGGGCGGGCCGGGGTAGGGGGGAGCCCCGGCGCCTGGGGGGGATAGGCGCCGGGGCTCGTCTGGGGGGTCTCCGGGGAGGTCTTGTCCGGGGAGGCCTCGTCCGGCTGGGTCAGGCGACGGCGTCGAAGCCGGTGTCGCGGGCCATCCGCTTCAGTTCCAGCAGGGCGTGCTTCTCGATCTGGCGGATCCGCTCGCGGGTCAGCCCGTGCTGCTTGCCGACCTCCGTCAGGGTCCGCTCGCGGCCGTCCTCGATGCCGTAGCGCATCTTGATGATCGACGCCGTGCGCTGGTCCAGCTTGCCGAGGAGGTCCTCCAGCTCCTCGCTGCGCAGCAGCGCGAGCACGGACTGCTCGGGGGAGATCGCGGCTGTGTCCTCCAGCAGGTCGCCGAACTGGGTCTCGCCCTCGTCGTCGATCGACATGTTGAGGCTGACCGGGTCGCGCGCCCAGTCCAGGACGTCGCCGACGCGCTTCTCGGTGGAGTCGAGCTCGGCGGCGATCTCGGCGTGCTCCGGGTCCCGGCCGTTCTCACGGTTGAACTCGCGCTGGATCCGGCGGATCCGGCCGAGCTCCTCCACCAGGTGGACGGGGAGGCGGATGGTGCGGGACTGGTCGGCGATGGAGCGGGTGATGGCCTGGCGGATCCACCACGTGGCGTACGTGGAGAACTTGAAGCCCTTGGTGTAGTCGAACTTCTCCACGGCGCGGACCAGGCCGGCGTTGCCCTCCTGGATCAGGTCGAGGAGGGGCAGTCCGCTGCGCGGGTAGCGCCGGGCGACGGCCACGACCAGGCGGAGGTTGGAGCGGATGAAGACCTCCTTGGCCCGCTCCCCCTCGGCGGCCAGGGCCTCCAGCTCCTCGCGCGCCGGGGTCTCCCCGTCGCGCTCGACCTCTCCGTCGAGGATCTGGCGGGCGTAGACGCCCGCCTCGATGATCTGCGAGAGCTCCACTTCCCGGGCGGCGTCGAGCAGCGGGGTGCGCGCGATCTCGTCCAGGTACATGCCGACCAGGTCGCGGTCGACGATCTCGCCGCCCGCGGCGCGGGCGCTGCTCGTGGACTGACGACGGGCGACGGCGCGGGTTGCCATGCGGTGCTCCCTTGCGATGCGATGAACGGTCGCGGTGCGTCTTCGGACACTCTCCCGAGTGCCCGCTTCCGAGGGAAACAACGACTGGAATCGGGACAGAATTCCCACACGCCTCCCTCTTTCCCGGGATCTTGCAGTATCCTGCCCCGCTACCGCCCTGCCCGGGCGGTGGCGGCAGGCCGCGAGAACCCGAAGAGGTGCAGGTCAGGCCCGCCCCGGAGCCACCCGGGCGGCCCGCACGGCCACATCGTCGATGAGACCGCCGTCACACGCGGCGCGTCCGTCCCAACGGTCTCCGCGGGCTGCACTCCCACCCCCCAAGACGGCCCGCGCCGGGTTCTGGTTGCCTGCCCGCCACCCGTTCGGGTGCGGTTCGGGCATATTCCTCCGGCACGGCCGCCAGGGGGCTAGCCGAACTGCAGCGACCGCTTCGACAGCCCCATCCAGAAGCCGTCCACCGGCGTGCTCTGCGCGCCCAGGTCGGATTCGGCGGCGCCGAGGGTGACGAACAGCGGGGCGAAGTGCTCCGTGCGGGGGTGGGCCAGGCGGCCCGCCGGGGACTTGGCCTCGAAGTCGAGCAGGGCGTCGACGTCGTGGGCGGCCAGGGCCTCGCGGCCCCAGGCGTCGAACTCCGCCGACCAGCCGGGCACCCCGGGGCCGGTGTGCCGCAGGGCGGCGAGGTTGTGGGTGAAGAAGCCGCTGCCGACGATCAGGACGCCCTCGTCGCGCAGCGGCGCGAGCCTGCGGCCGAGGTCCATCAGGCGGGCGGGGTCCAGGGTGGGCAGGGAGATCTGGAGGACCGGTACGTCGGCCTCCGGGTACATCTCGACGAGGGGGACGTACGCCCCGTGGTCCAGGCCGCGGCCCGGGATGTCCTGGACCGGGGTGCCGGGGGCCTTCAGCAGGGCGCGGACCGAGGCGGCGAGCTCCGGGGCGCCGGGGGCGTCGTAGCGGACCCGGTAGTAGTGCTCGGGAAACCCCCAGAAGTCGTACACCAGCGGGGCGGGCTCCGTGGCGCCGAGGGCGAGGGGGGCCTCCTCCCAGTGGGCGGAGACCATCAGGATCGCGCGTGGCCGGGGCAGCTCCGCCGACCAGGCGGCGAGCTCGGACGGCCAGAGCGGGTCGTCGGCGAGCGGGGGCGCGCCGTGGCTGAGGTAGAGCGCCGGCATGCGGGCGGGGGCGGGGGCTGCGGGGGTGGTCATCGGGCGCTCCTCGGGCCGTCGGGCCGCTCGTACGGCGTACGTCGTCCGCGGGGAGGGCGTACTCGGTTCACCCGAAAAGACTAACCCCGCTTCGTTCAAATTTGAACGAAGCGGGGTCTTCAGTCATTCCCGCACACGCGCCCCCGTCAGTGGGCGATCACCGGGACGGGCAGCTCGGCGTCCTCCGAGGCCGAGCCGGAACCGGCGGCCACCGGGCCGCCCTGGCCCGGACGGCCCGTGTTGATCAGGGTGAAGGCGAGGGTCGCGCTGACCGCGAGGATGCCCACGGCCCACCAGATCGCCGACGAGTAGCCCTCCACCATGGCCTGCGCCTGGACCAGCTTGGCCGCGACGCCGCCCGCCGAGGCCTCGGCCGCGTGGTCGGTCAGGTACGCCGTGGTCGCCGAGGCGGCGATGGTGTTCAGCAGGGCGGTGCCGATCGCGCCGCCGACCTGCTGCGAGGTGTTGACCATGGCCGAGGCCACACCGGCGTCGGCCGGGTTCACCCCGTACGTGGCCAGGGACATGGCCGGCATGAACGCGGTGCCCATGCCGAGGCCCAGCAGCAGCTGCGCCGGCAGGATCAGCGCCGGGTAGGAGGAGCCGACCTCCAGCTGGGTCAGCAGCAGCATGCCGGTGGCGGCGAGCAGGAAGCCGGGGCCCATCAGCAGGCGCGGCGCAACCCGGGTCATGAGGCGGGCGCCGATCTGGGTGGAGCCCGTGATCATGCCCGCGATCATCGGCAGGAAGGCGAAGCCGGTCTTGACGGGCGAGAAGCCCTTCACGACCTGGAGGTAGTACGTGAGGAAGAGGAACAGGCCGAACATCGCGATGACGGCGAGGCCCAGCGAGAGGTAGACACCGCCGCGGTTGCGCTCCAGCAGGACGCGCAGCGGCAGCAGCGGGGACTTCACCCTGGCCTCGACGGCGACGAAGGCGGCGAGCAGCACGGCGGAGGCCACGAACAGGGCCACGGTGACGCCGTCCGTCCAGCCGGCCGACTCGGCGCGGGTGAAGCCGTACACGAGCGAGACCAGACCCAGGGTCGAGAGGACCACGCCGGGGATGTCGAGGCGGGCGCCGTTGCGCGAGCCGGCCGGCTCGCGGATGACCATCCAGGCACCGGCGGCCGCGACGACCGCGAAGGGGATGTTGACGAAGAACGTCCAGCGCCAGTTGAGGTACTCGGTCAGGAAGCCGCCGAGGATCAGGCCGACGGCGCCGCCGCCGCCCGCGATCGCGCCGTAGATGCCGAAGGCCTTGGCGCGCTCCTTGGCGTCGGTGAAGGTGACCGCCAGCAGCGAGAGCGCGGCCGGGGCGAGCAGCGCGCCGAAGGCGCCCTGGAGGGCGCGGGCGCCCAGCATCATCGCCTCGCCGTTCGCGGCGCCGCCGAGCGCGGAGGCCAGGGCGAAGCCGGCGAGACCGGTGATGAAGGCGTTCTTGCGGCCCCACTTGTCGGCGATACGGCCGCCGAAGAGGAGCAGTCCGCCGAAGGCCAGCGCGTACGCGGTGATGACCCACTGGCGGTTGCCGTCGGATATCCCGAGGTCGGTCTGCGCGGAGGGCAGGGCGATGTTCACGATGGTCGCGTCGAGGACGACCATCAGCTGCGCCAGTGCGATGAAGACCAGGGCCTTCCAGCGACTGGGATCGGCGCCGGCAGCGGCAGCCGGCGAGGCGGACGCGGCTGTTTTGGACATGGGGGTACCCACTTCACTGAACGAAAAAGAAAGGAATGACTGAAAGGGGGGAGATGAAAGGAAAAGTGGCGGTTTCAGAGACTAGGGAAGGAGGGGTCGCCGCGTCACATGGTTTTCACAGGGCCGGCTTTCCGGCTGAGGTCCTGCAACGTGACGGCCGTACCGGGGAGTTGGGAGCGGGCGGGGGCCCGCAGCCCGTCGAGGAAGAGCTGGAGGTGGCGGTGGACGAACCCGGCCACCGTCGTGCAGTCCGTCCCGGGGAGGGGGCGGGCGAGCTGGGAGAGGGCGAGCATCAGGTCGCCGGTGCCGACGTCGGCGCGGAGCAGGCCCGCGCTCTGGCCGGCGCCGACCAGGGCGTCCACGGCGACCCCCAACGCCTCGCGCGCGGCGAGGAGTTCGGGATGGTCGTGGTCGAAGCCGTCGGCAAGCATCGGGCACAGGGCGCCGATCCGCTCGTCGGCGGCGGCGTGGGTGAATCGGCACAGGGCCGCGAAGGCGTCGGGCTCCTCGGCGAGGGCGTCCTCGGCCTGGGCGGTGACCCGGTCCATCACGTAGAGCACCACGTGGTGGACGAGGTCGGCCCGGTCGGGGAAGTGCCGGTAGAGGGTGGCGTTGCCGATGCCGGCCCGGCGGGCGATCTCGTCGAGGGGCGCGTCGGCGCCGAACTCCACGAACATCTCGCGGGCCGCGCCCAGGATCCGCTCCCGGTTGCGCACCGCGTCGGCGCGCGGCTTGGGCATCCGGGTGGCGGGGGCCGGGGCGGTGGCGGTGGCGCTCTGCATTCCGGGCCTCCCTGGGCTGGAACTCGTACGGGCTGACGGTCGCGGGGGTCGCGGGCCCACGGGTCACGGGGTCGCGGGCCCCGTGTCACGGGGGTCGCGGACGGAGCACCGAACCGGGGACTCGTTCCCCGCTTGTGGGGACTCTCTTCCAAACGGGGAACCAGTCCCCGGTTATTTCACTCCTCCGCGTGACCTGCATCACACCCGATTCCTGCGGTTTCCTCCCGTTTGGCCGCTTTCGACGGGCGGGCGTGTCGCGGCCGTCGGAGGGTGAGCGCACAGAGAGCAGCCCGGACCCGGCCGGCTGCCGCGCACCCGAAGGCGATCTCCATGCCGCAGACCCGCCACCGGATACGCAGACCCTGCCGCACCGGCGCGTTCATCGGCCTCACCGCGCTGGCCCTGGGCGTCACCGCCACCGCCGGCGACGGCGTCCACGGCCGGGACCACACCACCTCCGGCCCGAAGGCCGCCACCGCCGAATCCGTCCTGGCCCCCTGCCGGATCTCCGCCACCATGGGCGTCCAGCTGTCGGAGGGCCTGCCCACGGCCCCCGGGTACTCCCGCTCGACGGGCGAGATCCGCGCGCTCAACCTGATGATCGACTTCCCCGACGCCAAGGGCGAGGGCTCGGCCATGGACCGGCTGGCGGAGTTCTTCCCCCAGACCTCCGAATGGTTCCGCACCAGCTCCTACGGCCGGCTGACCTACCGGGCCGAGGCCCCGATACGGAACTGGCTGCGGATGCCGATGCCGTTCGCGGCGTACGGGATCGAGCGCGGCTCCCCGTACGAGCCGGGCTACCGGCAGCTCGTCGAGCACATCGCGCGGGCCGCCGACCCCGAGGTGGACTTCAGCCGGTACGACCTGATCAACATCCTGGTCACCCCGAACGCCGGACCGTCCGCCCTGGACACCGTCCTGTCGGTCACCTTCTCCGGGAACGGGGAGGCCCCGATGGCCGACGGGGTGCCGCTCGCGAACACGTCCTTCGTCTACAGCCGCCAGGACGACGGCTCCGGCTCCTACCGGGAGACCGGCTACCGGGTGCTGCCGCACGAGAACGGGCACGTCTTCGGACTGCCCGACCTCTACACGTCCGACGGCGGCGGCACGGTCGGGCACTGGGACATCATGAGCGAGGACTGGGGCGCCAACAACGACCTCCTCGGCTGGCACAAGTGGAAGCTGGGCTGGCTCGACGGGTCCCAGATCAGCTGCGCCTCGAAACCGGGCGTCAGCGAACACCTGCTGACCCCTCTCGCGGTCGGGGGCGGGGTCAAGCTGGCCTTCGTCCCCCTCTCGGAGAGCGCCGGCTACGCCGTCGAGGTCCGGACGCGGGCCGGGAACGACGAGGCCGTCTGCAAGCCCGGGGTGCTGATCTACAAGGTCGACTCGGACGTGGACACCGGGCGCGGACCGGTGACCGTCTCGGACAGCGCGAGCGGCAGCGGCGGCTGCACCCGCCGGCCCAACGTGCACGCCGAGCTGTCGGACGCGCCGTTCCGGCCGGGCGAGACCTTCACCGACGAGAAGGCGCGCGTCACCATCGCCGTGGTCGCGGCGCTCCCGGGCGGCGGCTTCCGGGTCCGCGTCACCCGCCCCTGACCCTCCCCGTTTTCCGATCTTCCACCTTCCACGTGAGGAGCCACCCGTGAACGCGACCCCCGAGGAACGCCTGGCGGCCGCCGGACTGGAACTTCCGCCGGTCGCCCCGCCCGTCGCCGTCTACGTGCCGGCGGTGGTCAGCGGGCACTACGTCCACACCTCCGGCCAGCTGCCCATGGTCGGCGGCACCCTGCCGCGCACCGGCAAGGTGGGCGGCGAGGTCACCCCCGAGCAGGGCGCCGAACTGGCCCGGCAGTGCGCGCTGAACGCGCTCGCCGCCGTGGCCTCGGTGGCCGGGGACCTGTCGGCCGTGAAGCGGGTGGTCAAGGTGGTCGGCTTCGTGGCCTCCACCCCGGACTTCACCGGCCAGCCGGGCGTCGTCAACGGCGCGAGCGAGCTGCTCGGCACCGCCTTCGGCGACGCGGGCATCCACGCGCGCAGCGCGGTCGGGGTGGCGGTGCTGCCGCTGGACGCCCCGGTGGAGGTGGAGCTCACGGTGGAACTGCACGCCCCGATGGGGGTCTGAGGCCGCGGGTCACCGCCCCGCCGGCGCGCCTCCCCCCACGGTGACGGGCAGCGCGCGCAGTGCGCGGAACCTGAACGTGGTGCTCCACTCCAGCTCCTCCACGGGCACCGCCGGCCGCAGCCCGGGCAGCCGCCGCAGCAGGGTCTCCAGGGCCAGGGTGACCTGCGTCCGGGCCAGCGGGGCGCCGAGGCAGTAGTGGACGCCGTGCCCGAGCGCCAGGTGGGCCTTGTCGGCGCGGCCGATGTCGAAGCGGTCCGGCTCGGGGTAGCGGGCGGGGTCGCGGTGGGCGGAGGCAAGCGAGAAGAGGACGGTGTCGCCCGCGGGGATGCGTACGCCGCCGATCTCGACCGGCTCGGTCGGGAAGCGGCGGATGGCGGTGTGGTTGGGGACCGCGTACCGGAAGAGCTCCTCGACGGCCTCCGGCAGCAGCTCCGGGCGCTCCCGGAGCGCGGCGAGCTGCTCCCCGTGCGTCAGGAGGGTGAGCAGGCCGCCGCTGATCAGGTGCTGGACGGTCTCGCTGCCGGCCATGAGGATCAGGAAGGCGAGGGAGACCAGCTCGTCCTCGCTGAGCCGGTCGTCGCAGTCGCGGGCGGCGATCAGCCCCGACAGGACGTCGTCCCCGGGCGCGGCGCGCCGGTCGGCGACCAGCTCGACGAGGAACCCGTGCACGCTGCGCACCGCCCCCGCCAGCTCCTCGCGGCTGCCGGGCAGGAGCATGGCGGAGATCCATCCGGCGAACCGGCCGTACGCCTCCTGCGGCACGGCCAGCAGGTCCCCGATGACCTTCAGCGGAAGCGGGCCGGCGAACTCGGCGACCACGTCCGCCACCCCGTCCGCCTCCACCCGCGCGACGAGCCGGTCCGCGCCGGCGTCGACCGCCGCCTGGATCGCCGTGCGCATCCGCTCGACGTGGCGGGGCGTGAACCCCTGCGCGACCAGGCGGCGCAGCCGCAGGTGGTCCTCGGGGCCGACGTTCAGCAGGTTCGCGTCCAGCGCCGGGGGCAGGGAGAAACCCTGGAAGCCGCCCCGGGCGTGCCGCTTGTCGACGGAGAACCGGCCGTCGGCCAGGCCCGCGCGCACGTCGGCCTCGTGCGTCACGAGCCACACCGGCGCCCCGTCGGGCAGCGCGACCCGGTGCACGGACCCCTCGGCGCGCAGCCGCGCGTAGACCCCGTACGGATCCTCCCGGAACCCGTCCCCGAACACTTCGACGGCCTCGGCCATGCTTCCCCCTCGCGCGCGGCGCCCTCTGCTGCTGAGCCGATTATGCGGGCACGCCGCCCGGTCCGTGATCTTGGACGGCGGGCGCGAGGAGGGCGTGACCGCGCTCCAGGACCCGTGTGAAGGCCACCGGATCCGTCAGGGACATGATGTGCGGCCCGCGGACGTGGAAGAGGCGGGCGCGGGCGCCGCCGGAGCGGACGGCGGCGGTGAACTCCCGCTCCCGGGTGCGGAAGAGGCGGTCGCCGAGGCCGTTGACGAAGAGCACGGGCAGCCGGCAGCGGCTCGCGACGTCGAGGAAGTCATGCCGGGCGAGTTCCTCGACGACCTCGCCGAAGGCGGGCAACGCCAGGCCGCCGCGCATGACCGCCTCGTAACTCTCGGCCGGGAGGCGCCGCCGGAAGGCCCGGGCGTTGAGGCGGGCGGCGCGGGCCGGGCCGAGCACCGCGAACCCGCGGGCGGCCCCGCGGTAGAGCCGGCCGGCAGGCCCGTCGGGCCGGGCGGTGGAGCCCTGGACCAGGAGCCCGGCGGCGGCGTCCGGGTGCGCGGCCCCGTAGGCGAGGGCGACGTACCCGCCCAGCGAGGAGCCCGCCACGACGGGAGGCCGCCCGGTGGCCCGGGCGGCCTCCTCGACGGCCACCGCGACCTGCCGGACGGCCTCCTCCAGCCGGAAGGGCCGCCCGCGCAGGCTCCCGTGGCCGGGCAGGTCGGGGGCGGTGACCCGGAAGCGGGGGGCCAGCCGGCGGGCGTGGGGGTCCCACATCAGCGCGGAGAGCCGGGTCCCGTGGACGAGCACCAGCGGCACCCCGGACTCCGCTCCGGCGATCCACATCCCCCCAGGAGCGGGAACCAGCCCCGCAACCGCCGCACCACTCACGCGCCCCCCAGCCCCCGAAACCCAACACAACGTTGCGTTGCACTCCCCGCACCCTAACGACCACCCCCCACGAACACAACGCCACGTTGCGTTGCACTGCTGCACTAGGCTGGCGGAAACGAAGGGCTGACGGGACGGTGACGGTGATGGCGACTGCGACGGCGACGACGACGACGGCGACGCAGAGACGGGACGGGGCGGCCGGCGGGCCGCGGCGCAAAGCCGAGATCTTCACGGCCACGCTCGACATGCTGGGCAGCGTGGGATTCGACGCCCTGACCGTCGAGGGGGTCGCGCAGCGCGCGGGGGTCAACAAGACGACCCTCTACCGCTGGTGGCCCTCCAAGTCGGAACTGCTGCGCGACGCCCTGCTGGACTCCCCCCTCTTCCGCTTCGAGCTCCCCGACACGGGCAGCCTGCACGGCGACCTGACCGCCCTGGCCGAGCGGATCCAGCACCTGCTGGACGACGAGCACCGGCGGACCGTCGTCGAGGCCGCCCTGGTGGGGGCGGTACGGCACCCGGCGATGCGGGAGCTCGTGATCTCCTTCCTCGACGACCGCTTCGGCCGGCACCAGCCCCTCTTCACCCGCGCGGCGGCCCGCGGCGAACTCCCGCCCGACGCCGACCCGGCCCCACTGGTCGACGCCCTGGCCGGCGCCCTGTGGATGCGGCTCCTGGTCCGCCGGAGCGCGGTGGCCGACGGCTACACCCACGACCTGGTCGGCCTCCTGATGGACGGAGCCACCCGCTCCACACCCCCCGCCCACCCCGACGGGAAACCGACCCACGGAGCCACTACCTGATCCGCTACGCTGTGCCTGGGCCGCCTCACAGCGACCCCGGGCCTCCCACGAGGCCCCGCCTTCGTAGCTCAGGGGATAGAGCACCGCTCTCCTAAAGCGGGTGTCGCAGGTTCGAATCCTGCCGGGGGCACCAGGCGAAACGGCCCGGACCGATCATGGTCCGGGCCGTTTTTCTGCACCGGCTGACGGCAACGGGGTCACGAACCCGGGCGCTGGCCCGCGGTCCACCAGCCCGGGGTGGCGGGTGCCGGGGGGTGGAGAGCCCTCCCGGGGGGGGAGGGCCCGGTGGTGTCAGCTGAGGCCGGGGGTGCGTTCGCCGATGCGGTCGCCCTGGGGGGTGCCCGACCGCTTGAGGTCGGGCTTCGTGTGTGCGCCGCCCTTCACCTTCGTGCGGGGGCGGCCCTCGAAGCCGTGCCCGGGGCCGTGGCCCTGGTCGCGCCGTGCCTGCAGCTGGAGCCGTTCCACCGCCTTCGCGACCGCGGCCTGGACGTCCTGCTTCTGCTCTTTGCTCATCCCGTCGTCAACTCCCTCGGGAAGCCAAGCAACCATTCGGGTCAATCCGGTTAATGGGATGGTATGCAGTTATGCCGACCTATGCACCCGGATGGGGCGGAACGGGCGTCCGCAGCAGTTCCTCCGGGCAGGGCGTCCCCCGCGGGAGCTGGTACTTCGCCGCGATCCGGTACTCCCCCGGCGCCGGGGCCAGCAGCTCCGTCCACACGTCGCCCTCACCGTCGGGGGCCGCCTTGAACAGGCACCCGGCGGTGTTCGCGTACTCCTTCGGCGCCTTCGACCCCGCCGCGCCCCCCGCCTTCGACGCCGGGGTCTCCTGCGGGGGCTCCACGGCCTTGCCCGCGCCGTCCACCAGCCCCAGCCACGGGGAGTGCGGGATCCGCACCAGCACCCGTCCGGGGGCCGACACGTCGAGGACCAGCTGGTCCGCGCCCGCCCGGACCACCCGCGCCGGCCCGGTCACCAGGCTCGCGGGATCGTCCACCTGGAAGAGGCGCCAGTTCGCGTCGCCCCAGATCTGCCGCAGGTACGGGAGCCCCCCGCGCAGCAGCTCGGCCTCCGCCTCACCGCCCGAGTCGGGGGTGTCGGCCGGCAGCACCACGTAGTGCACCGCCCAGCGCTCCAGCCAGCCCCGGTAGCTCTCGGCGGTGAGGGTGTCGTCGTAGAAGAGCGGGTTGCGCTCCAGGTCGGCCTGGCGGTTCCAGCCGCGCGCGAGGTTCACGTACGCCGGGAAGGCCGAGGACTCGCGGTGGCTGCTGGCCGGGACCACCTCGACCCGGCCCCGGTCGGCGCCGGCCTTCTGCAGCTGGTCGACCAGCGGGGCCAGCTCACGGTTCCAGGCGGCCACCGGGGTGGTGCGCACGATGTCGGTGATGCTGTTGGTGGTGATCCAGGCGTTCAGGCCGACGAACGCCAGCAGCACGGCGTACCAGCGCCGGGTGCGCGGGGCCTCGTAGGGCAGGGCCGCGAGCAGCACCGCCCCGCCGAAGAGCATGACCAGGCGGGTGACGTTCGAACCGACCTGGGAGTCGATCACCCAGGTCAGGAACACCCCGAGGGCGTACACGGCGGCGGCGATCCGGACCGTCTTCCACCGCTTGGGCACGAGGAAGGCGATGGCCAGCCCGAAGACGAACGGCAGCCAGGCCGAGCCGATCTTCATCGGCTGCGTCCCCGAGAACGGGAACAGCCACGCCGACAGTCCGACCACCGCCGCCGGGGCCAGCCCCAGCGCGTACGCGCCCGGGCGCCGCCCGCTCAGGAACAGCGCGGCCGCGACCACCCCGAGGAACAGCCCCGCGACCGGGCTCGCGGCCGTCGCCAGCCCGGCCAGCGGCGCCGCGACGGCGGCCTTGGCCCAGCGGCGCCGGGCCCACTTGCGGGGCCAGCAGAAGACCGCGGCGACGGCCCCCAGCGCGAACAGGGTGCCGAGCCCGAAGGTGACCCGGCCCGACAGGGCGTTGCAGAACAGGCCGTACACCCCCGCCAGGGCGGGCCACAGGGGGCGCCGGACGGCGCCCCGGCAGCGGGTCAGGACCAGCGCGAGGAGCGCCGCCGAGCAGGTCCCGGCGATCATCATCGTGGTCCGGACGCCGAGCACGTGCATGACGTACGGGGACACCACGCTGTACGAGACCGGGTGCATCCCCCCGTACCAGGCGAGGTTGTACGCCGTGTCCGGATGCCGGCCGACGAACTCCGCCCACGCGTCCTGCGCGGCGAGGTCCCCGCCGCTGTTGGCGAAGCAGAAGAACCAGACGACGTGCAGGGCGGCCGCCACGGCGGCGGCGACCGGCACGGGGTGGCGGTGCGCCCAGCCCAGGGCGCCGCCCGCCGGACCCCCGGCGGGCGGGTGCTGTCTCTGCCCGGGTACCCGGCGTCCGGGCTTGTGCTGCTCAGCTGTGGTCACGACCGACGCTCTCTTCCCGGCACGGCACGGCACGACCGTCCCGTCCCGGCTCCCTGGACGCGGGGGGGGGGGGGGGGGGGGGGGGGGGGGGGGGGGGGGGGGAGGGGAAGGGGGGGGGGGGGGGGGGGGGGAAGAGAGTGATCAGCGGATGATTTTNNNNACGTACTCTCCCCTTCCCCCCCCCCCCCCTCCCCCCCCCCCCCCCCCCCCCCCCCCCCCCCCCCCCCCCCCCCCCCCCCCCCCCCGCCGCCGACCCGTATCAGCCGATACGGGTCAGCTTGCTGCCGATGCCCGGCGAGGCCAGCTCCGACTGGAGCGCCACCGGCACCTTCACCTGACTGGCCCCGTCGCCGACGGTCAGCACGCCGACCGCCGTGCCGGCCTTCGCCGTCTCGGGGATCTTGGCGCCGCCGTCGCCGATCTTGATGTCGACGGTCAGCGAGGACCAGCCGACCGCCTGGACGTCGGCGGTGGCGACGACCTTGGTCCGGCCGCCGACGCCGTCGTCCACGTAGCCGACGACATCGCCCTTCTTGACGACGGGCGCGCCTTCCAGCGACTTCTGGGTGGCGACGAGGAGGTTCTTGCTCGCCGCGACGACCGTGTCGATGATCGGCGGCTTGTGCTGGCCGAGGACCGCGCCGACGATCAGCTGGTTGGTGTCGCCGACCTTCTTGTAGGCGGCGAAGAGGAGGTTTCCGCCGGCCTTGGTCGTCGTACCGGTCTTGATGCCGAGGGACTCGTTGTACGGCACCAGGCTGTTCCAGTTCCGCCAGGGCTTGCCGGTCTGGTCGGTCCAGGAGGGCTTGCGGGTGATGTCCGTCAGCGCGTCGATCTCGACGATCTTCAGGCCGAGCTTGACCTGGTCCTCGGCGGTGCTGACGGTGGTCGCGTCCAGGCCCGAGGGGTCGGTGTAGGTCGTGTTCGTCATGCCGAGCTGCTTGGCGGTGTCGTTCATCTTCTTGACGAACGCCTCCTGGGAGCCGGAGTCCCAGCGGGCGAGCAGCCGCGCGATGTTGTTGGCCGACGGGATCATGAGGGCGGAGATCGCGTCGTACTCGGAGATCTTTTCGCCCTCCTTGACCGTGTTGAGGGTGGACTCGTTGTCGGACTTGTCCTTCTGGCCCTCGGTCTCGGCGGTCTTGTCGACGTCGATCATCGCGCCCTTCTCCCCCTTCTTGAAGGGGTGGTCGCGCATGATGATGTACGCCGTCATCGACTTGGTGACACTGGCGATCGGCACGGGCTTCTGCTCGCCGGACGAGCCGATCGTGCCGAGGCCGGCGGCGGCCATGGAGGCCTGGCCCTCGGTGGGCCAGGGCAGGTCGGGCGCCCCGCCGGGGAAGGTGTACTGCGACTTCGCCGTCAGGACGAGCTTCGGCGCGGGCAGCGGGCGCACCAGCTGCACGACGGCCAGGATGACGGCCAGCAGCACCACGATCGGCGCGTAGATCTTGACCCGCCGCACCACCGTCCGGATCGGGCTGGGCGGCGGGGGCGGGTTGTTGGTGAGGTCCGCCAGCATGTCGAGCGGCGGCCGGGGCGGCAGCGGCTGCTGCGTGGTGCGCTCGCTGGGGTCCAGCCGGCGCACGGTGGCGGCGGCGGCCGGATCGGGCTTCGGCGCGGCGGGCTTCGGGGCGGCCGTGTCCGGCCGGCCGTCGGCGCGCAGCGGGACGAAGGTGCTGACGCGGGCCTCGGGGGCCGGAGCGGCCTTCTGCCCGGGGGCGGGCGCGGGCTTCCCGGCGTCCGGCTTGCCCGCGTCGGGCTTGCCGGCGGCGTCCGGCCTGCCGGGTGCGGTGGGCTTGCCGTCCGGGTTCGCGGCGGCGTCGGGCTTCGCGGCGTCGGGCTTCGCGGCGTCCGCGGGCTTGCCGGGGGCGGCGTCCTTGCCGGTGGCGCCGGCCGGGGCGGAACCCGGCTTCACCGCGCGGAAGACGGCCGTGCGCTCGGAGTCCTCGGACGGCCCGGCGGCACGCGGGTCCCGCGCGGCGGGCTTCCCCGCCCCGTCGGACTTTCCGGGCGCGGCCTTGCCCCCGTCCGCCGGACGGGTCCCCGGCTTGACGGTACGGAAGACGGCCGTGCGCTTGTCGGACCCGGCCTCGGGCCCGGAGGCGTCCGCCGCGTCCTCCTCCCCGGCGCCGGCCGGGGCGGAACCCGGCTTCACGGCGCGGAAGACGGCCGTGCGCTCGGAGTCCTCGGACGGCCCGGCGGGCCGGTCGGAAGCGGAACCCGAAGCGGAAGCCGACGCGGAACCGGAACCGGAGCCGGAGCCCGGCTTGGCGCCGGCCGGGCGGTCCGCGCCGGAGTCGGCCTCGGCGTCCCGGGCGGAGTCCGCCGCGGCCGAGGCGGGCCTGACGGCGCGGAAGACGGCGGTGCGCTCGTCCCGCTCCGCCGACGGTCCGGCGGAACCCGGCTCGTCCCCTGCCGGGGCCTTCTTCCCGTCCTCCGCGGGGGCCTGGTCCCGCTGCGCGGCACGCGGATCCCGGGCGGCGGGCTTCCCCGCCCCGGCCGGGGCCGCCTCGTCGGCGTCCGCCGGAGCGGAACCGGGCTTGACGGTACGGAAGACGGCCGTGCGCTCCGACCCGGCGGAACCGGAGCCCCGCTCGGGGCGCGCCTCGGAGTCCTCCGGGGCGGGGTCGGAGGTCTCGACCCCGAACGCGGTGGTCCGCGAACCCCCTGCGGGGCGCACGGAACCGGAACCCGGCTCAGCGTCCGCCGGGCGGTCCTCGTCGGCCCGCTTCGCGGCGGAGGACGGCTTGACGGTACGGAAGACGGCCGTACGCTCCGACGTGCCCGCGGGCGTCGCGGAGCCCGGCTCGCCGGACCGCTCGCCGGCGTCCTCGGAGGCGGGCCGGTCCGTGCCCGCGGCACGGTCGGCGCGACCGGAAGCGGAGCCCGGGCCGGCGGCCGGCTCCGGGGCGGGGTCGGAGGTCTCGACCCCGAACGCGGTGGTACGCGAACCCCCGCCGGACCTGCCGTCACCGGCCGAAGCGGAACCGGAACTCGGCTTGGCGTCGGTGTCCCGGCCGGAGTCCGCCGCGCCCGCGCCGGGCCTGACGGCGCGGAAGACGGCGGTGCGCTCGTCCCGCTCCGCCGACGGTCCGGCGGAACCCGGCTCGTCGCCTTCCGGAGCCTTCTTCCCGGCCTCCGCCGAGGCCGGGGCCGCCGCGTCGGCGTCCGCCGGAGCGGAGGGCTCGGCGGTCTTCCCGGCGCGCTCGGAAGCGGAACCGTCACGGTCCGCCGCGGAGTTCGCCGCCGCCGTCCGGGGTTCCACCCGACCGGGGGACCGCCCGCCGGCGTCCGCATCCTCGGAACTCCGGCCCGAGCCCGCGGCCGAAGCACCGTCCGCACCCCGGCCCGAAGGCGCGTCCGCACCGGCGGCCGCGTCGGAATCCGTCTCCGGGACGCGGTCGGCCGGGCCGTCCTCGGCCGGGTCCGCCGCGTCGCCGGGAACCGGGCGGGACGTCACCGCGTCCTTGAGCGGGACGCGCGGCTGGAAGACCGAGACCCTCGGGTCCTGTTGCCCGGGCCCTGAGGACTTCGCCGCCCCCGACGCTCCTTCACTTACCGACTTGTCGGGGGACTCGCCCGCCACCGTTCCTCCTCGATCGCCGTCCGGCCACTGTCCGAACCGTCTAACAGTGTCCCGTCTCGGGGGCCTCGCCCACCCGCTAGACGAGAACGACATAGCTACTGGTTCCCCCACAAAGCGTCCAGGCGCTCTCGACAGATGAATGTGAGAGGCGTCACCCTGTCACTCATCCACGCGGGGAGGCATGGATGGGCAGGAGCCGCAGAACAATTCCAGAGGAGCTTCTGCTGCTCGCCCTGGACCCGGCCACGGGTACCACGGCGCAGCCGCAGTCGCTCGACCTCGGCCTGGCCGGGGCACAGCTAGTGGAGCTGGCTCTGGCAGGACGGATAGCCCCTGACGGGGATCGTATCGCCGTGGTGATGCCACGGCCGACAGGAGATCCGACTTTGGACTCCGCACTGGAACTGCTGCGCAGGCGCGGCAGCCCGGTACGGGCCGTCCACTGGATCGGCGGACCCCGGCTGGGGCTCCGCCAGATTTACCTCGCCCACCTGGAGCGCTGCGGCATGGTGCACGCCGTCGCGGGCCAGATGTGCGGGGTGCTGCCGACGACTCGCTACCAGGCGACCGACACGGCGATCAGCCGGGAGATCCGTGCCCGGCTCGACAGTGCGATCCGCACCGGCGTACCGCCGGACCCGCGGACCGCGGCGCTCGCCGCACTGGCCCACGCGGTCGGACTCGGCAAGCACCTGTACCCCGGCAACGAGGGGCGTTCGTCCAGGTCCCGGTTGCGGGACCTGATCCGGCACGACCCCATGGGCGGTCTCGTGGCGCACGCCGTGATGGACGTCCAGAACGGTGTGGCCGCACAGCCGCGCCGCGACCGCGCTCCGGCTCCGCAGCCGGCCGCCCGGGCCACGGCGGGCGGCGTACCGCTCCAGCCGCGCCGGACGGGTGCGATGGCCCGCGCGGCCGCGCACTGAGCCGACGCGCCACGCGGCACGCACGGCACGCACGATCCGTACCGCACGCACCACCGGCACCATCCGCACCACCGCACGGCCCGCGACACCCCTAGGTCCACCAGCGGGAAAACGTTCCACCTCCGCGACCGGCATCCCCCAGAGATCCGGTACGCGAGCCGCCGCACGCGGGGCGGCGGGGCCGTCTCACCGGCCCCGCCGCCCCGCGTGCGCGTTTTTCCGGGCCGTTCCCCAGCGCCGTCGCACCCTTCGGTGGCAGTCTGCTGAACAGCAGACACGCACAGAGACAGCTACTGAAGAAGGCGGAGGTGCCGATCCCGTGGCGTCCAATGTCAATCCCACCGTCCGACGCCGCCGACTGGGCATGGAGTTGCGCAAGCTGCGCGAGGACAAGGGCATGACGGCCGAGCAGGTCGCCGAGCGCCTCCTCGTCTCCCAGTCGAAGATCAGCCGACTGGAGAACGGCCGCCGTTCCATCAGCCAGCGCGACGTCCGCGACCTGTGCGAGGTGTACGAGGTGGAGGACCCCCGGCTGGTGGACTCGCTCATGCAGATGGCCAAGGACTCCCGCCAGCAGGGCTGGTGGCACGCCTTTGGCGACATCCCGTACAGCGTCTACATCGGCCTGGAGACCGACGCGGCCAGCCTGCGCACGTACGAGCCCCAGATGGTCCCGGGCCTGCTCCAGACCCCCGAGTACGCCCAGGCGCTGATCCGCGGCGCGCTGCCGGAGACGGCGCCCGCCGACGTGGAGAAGCGCGTCCAGGTCCGGATGCACCGCCAGAAGCGGCTGTCCGAGACGGACAACAACAACGTGGAGGTCGGGCCGCTGCGCCTGTGGGCGGTGATCGACGAGGCGGTGCTGCGCCGGCACGTGGGCGATCCCCAGTTGATGATCCGGCAGTTGGAGTTCCTGATAGAGCAGTCGCAGCAGCCGTACATCACCGTGCAGGTGATGCCGTTCACCATGGGTGCCCATCCGGGTGTGAACGGTCAGTACGCGATTCTGGAATTCCCGGACGCCTCGGACTCGACCGTGGTCTACATCGAGGGCGTCACGAGCGATTTGTACCTGGAGAAGGCGAACGACGTTCAGAAATACAGCGTGATGTACGAGCACCTGCGCGCCCAGGCCCTCAATGTGGAACAGACCCGGCAGTTCATCTCGGGGATCATCGAGGACTACGCGAAGCTGGGGAAGTAGGGAGGTGGCGGGGGGTCCGGCACGGTACACCGTCGGTCCCCGGCCACAAAAGGCCTGAATGGAATATGCCACCCGGTCGAGTGAATGCCTTCTTCCCCGATCGGGAGCTGCCGGTAGCGTCGATCACGTCGGCCCGGGAAAGGGTGCCGGCGCGCAGCCGGGAACTCCCGGAACCACTCTCTGAACCGGAGAAGAACCATGGGCATTCGTCAGGGCGGCACCGAGAACTGGACCAAGTCCTCCTACTCCGGCGGGAACGGCGCCTGCGTCGAGGTCAAGTCCCCCGTCACCGAGGCGATCGCGGTCCGCGACTCCAAGGTGCAGGACGGCCCGTCGCTCACCTTCGCCCCCGGCTCCTGGACCTCCTTCGTGACCGACGTCGTCGAGGGCCGGCTCGCCTGAGCCCCTCGACGCGCACCCCTGACTGGAGCCCTCTCGACCGGTTCGCCGTCCTGGCCGAGGGGGCTCGGCCATGTCCGCGTACGGACGCACGGCCGGCCCCCTCCCCGCACGGCGCCCGGGATCAGCGCAGCCGGTCCACGTACCGGTCGGTCCCCGGCACCGTCGGGATGAACGGGGCCACCAGCTCCACCCGCCCCAGCCCCGACTCCGCGACCTCCGCGTCCAGCCCCTGGAAGCGGTCCCAGCAGGTGCGCGGGTCGGACTCCAGGAACCACAGCAGGGTGAGGCGGCTGTCGACCCCCTCGACCTCCTTGACGTAGGTCATCCGGTCCCCCGGCAGCGGCGTCGGCCGGAAGACGGTCACCATCGCCGCCGGCGAGCCGTGCAGCCGGCGCGGCAGGGCGCGGGAGCGCAGCCACTCCAGCAGTTCCGCGCGCCGCTCGGGGCCCTCGGCGTCGACGACCTGGAGGACCAGCCCGGCGTAGGGGTGGTCCAGGGCGTGGAAGTCGCGGGGGCCGGCGGCGCCATCGCGGTAGACGGTGGCCGCGTGGTCCTGGAAGGCGGTGAAGACGTGCGTACGGTCCTGGTAGACGCGGCCGTCGCGGTTCAGGCGCTTGTTGATGCCGACGGTCCACTTCATGTGCTCGTCGTAGCGGCCCTCGGTCACCCAGTACGTCGACAGGTAGCAGCCGGCCGTCACCGGCTGGGCCACCGCCGACTTCTCCGGGTAGCGCAGCTCCTGGAGGTCGCGGGTGGCCACCCAGCGGCGGCCCGCGTACATCCAGGGCATGGCCATCGCGCCCGCGTAGTAGTGGTCGTCCTCGTACCAGCGGTTGTACGCGTACTCGTGGCCCGGGTGCGGTTCGACCATGGTGATCAGGGCGTGGCCGGGGCGGACCCCGTACGGGCCGACGGCCGCGAGTGCGGCGTAGTCCCCGGCCCGGGTGTCCTCTGGATCCCGCTCTTGTCTGCTCGTCATGGCACCGGTGTAGCTGATGCCTCGTCAGTTCGCGAGGGGGCGGGCGCCGTTCACCACCCGGAATGGTAGGTGCCGTCTGCATCCTTCCTGGCTAGGCTGCGGCCACCCGCCCCACCCGCCCTCCGAAGGAGCCCCCATGTCCGCTGCCGGTCCCGCTCCCCTGCCCGCCTTCGCCTCCCGTGCCCGCGCGGTGGGCGGTTCGCCCGTACGGGAGATCCTCGCGCTCACCGAACGCCCCGGGGTGATCTCCTTCGCCGGCGGGCTGCCGGCCCCCGAGCTCTTCGACACCGCCGGGCTGCGCGCCGCCTACGACAGCGCCCTCGCCGGGGCCTCCTCCGCCGCGCGCGCCCTCCAGTACTCCACCACCGAGGGCGCCCCGGAGCTGCGCGCGGCCGTCGCCGCCCGGGCGGGCGCGCGCGGGCTGGCGACCACGGCGGACGACGTCCTGATCACCACCGGCTCCCAGCAGGCCCTGACCCTGATCACCGCCACCCTGGTGGAACCCGGCGACACCGTCCTCGTCGAGAACCCCACCTACCTGGCGGCCCTCCAGTGCTTCGGGATGGCCGGGGCCCGCGTCATACCCGTCCCCTGCGACGAGGAGGGCCTGCTGCCCGACGCCCTCGCGGAGATCACCGCCCGTGAGCGCCCCAAGCTGCTCTACACCGTCCCGACCTTCCAGAACCCGACCGGCCGCACCCTGCCCGGCGAGCGCCGCGCGGAGGTGGCGCGGACCGCGGCCCGCCTCGGGTTGTGGCTGGTGGAGGACGACCCGTACGGGGACCTGCGCTACGAGGGCGCCCACGAGCCCTGGCTCGCCGCCCATCCGGGCGCCGAGGACCGCACCGCCCTGATCGGCAGCTTCTCCAAGGTCATGGCCCCGGGCCTGCGCCTGGGCTGGCTGCGCGCCCCGGCCGGCCTGCGGCGGGCGGCGGTGGTCGCGAAGCAGGCGGCCGACCTGCACACCTCGACGGTGGACCAGCTGGCCGCCGCCCACTACCTCGCCGCCCACGACCTCGACGCGCACGTCGCCCGGGTCCGCGAGGCCTACCGGGCCCGCCGCGACGCCCTCCTGGCGGGCCTCGGCGGGGCCCTCCCCCCGGGCTCGGAGTGGAACCGCCCCCAGGGCGGCATGTTCGTCTGGGCCCGCCTCCCGGAGGGCCACGACGCGACGGCCCTCCTGAAGTCGGCCGTCGCCCACGACGTCGCGTACGTCCCGGGCGCCCCCTTCTTCACCGGCACCCCCGACCCCCGCACCCTGCGCCTGTCCTTCACGACGCACACCCCGGTGGAGATCGGCGTGGGCCTGGACCGGCTGGGGGCGGCACTGGGGTAGGGGCTGGGGCGGCTAGGCGGCCCTTCTGTCGTCGGACCGGCAATCGCCGCAATGGCCGGGTGTCGGGGCGCGGAAGCCGCGTTCGCAGCCGTCGCAGTTCTGGATCGGGTGGATCACGCGGTCCCCGGGGAGCGGCCCGGTGGTCGGGAGCGGGTGCTTCGGCGCGGGGATCGGGACGGGGAAGGCGGCCCTCAGGCGGTAGGCGAGGAGGCCCGCCGGGTTGCGCAGCTCGTCCGGGACGGCGGCGGTCAGGGTGCGGCGTACGGCCTCGGGCGGGGCGGTCTCCAGCCAGCGGATGGTGTCGGGGACGAGGCGCTCGACGTCCTTCTCGGAGAGGAGGAGGCGGGGGTCCCGGGTCCGCAGACCCGCCAGGAGGTGGGCGGCTTCACGGTGGAGGGGGGTCGGGAAGCCCGCCCAGCGGGGGCGCTCGGGTGGGAACCGCTCGCTCTGTTCCCTGGCTGGAGCGGGCTCGGGGCCGGGGTCCTGGCCCTGCTGGGGCTGGGCTGCGGGCGGCTCGGCTGCGGGCGGCTCGGGCTCCGGGTCCGGGTGGACCGCCGGGTCGGGCTCGGGCTCGGGGTCGGGCTCGGGGTCCGGCTCGGGCTCGGGGTCGGGGTCCGGCTCGGGGTCCGGGTCCGGGTCCGGCGTCGGATCGGGCGTCGGGTCCGGGGGGCCCGGCGGAACGGCCGACAGCGGGACGTTGTACGCCACCGTGTGGGTGACGACCTGGCCGGCGGGGAGGCGGAGGCGGTCGCGGGTCAGGTATCCCGCCTGTTCCAGCTCGCGCAGGGCCATGCCGATGCGGTACGCGCTCTCCGGGAAGCGGTCGGCCAGGGCGCGGATGGTGACCGGCGCGCCCTCGGGGAGCGACTGGATGTGGACGGACGCCCCGATCGCCAGCAGCGACAAGTGCGTGTGCTGGGCGAGGTGGTTGGCAACCACCGTGAAGTCGCGCGTCAGGGGGACCTTCGCGTGCGTGACGCCGGAAAGGCCACCGGATCGGGCGGTTCGGGTGGGAACACGGGGTGGTGCGGGCGTGCCCGCGCTAGGGTGCTGGAAGGCCATCGGGAAGGGTTTCGCTTCCTCGTGGATCAGGCCCTCGGCTGGGGTTGCCGTCCCGCCGGGGGCCGTCTCATGTCTGGAGTTGTCGGCGCGAGCATATGCCCGGCAACCACCTCCGAATCCAGCCGAGTTGGGATAGTTCACCCGTCCGAGCGACTGCGGTCCGGCGGGGAGGCTGGAGGGGTTTGGTCTGGTTCTTTTCCCCGGTTCTTTGGTCTTTTGACGTGCGGGGCGACCGTCCGGCGGGCCGCCGTGTCGTAGGTTTCCGGGGGCCGGTTCGAACGTATGGGCTAGGCGTACAGGGCCTCTATTTCGGCCGCGTAGCGGTCCGCCACCGCCGCTCGGCGGAGCTTGAGGGTGGGGGTCAAGGTGCCCGCCTCGACCGAGAGTTCCTCCGTGAGGACGTGGAAGGCGCGGATGCGGGCCGGGCGGGAGACCGTGGCGTTGGCGGCGGCCACGGCGCGTTCGAGGTGGGCGCGGAGCGCCGGGTGGCTGGTCGGGGCCGGACCGAGGTCCAGGGACGCGCGGGCCGCCCAGGCGGCGAGCTCCGCCGCGTCCAGGGCGAGCAGGGCCACCGGGTGCGGGCGGCGGTCGCCGATCAGCACCGCCCGAGCGACGAGCGGGGAGGCCTGCTGGACGGCGAACTCCACCTCGGTCGGGGTGATGTTCTTGCCGGCCGAGGTGATGACCAGGTCCTTCTTGCGGCCGGTGATCGAGAGGTAGCCGTCGGCGTCGAGGGCGCCGAGGTCCCCGGTGTGCAGCCAGCCGTCCGCGTCCAGGGCCTCCGCCGTCGCGGCGGGGTTCGCGTGGTAGCCGGGGAAGACCATCGGGCCCCGGGCCAGTACCTCCCCGTCCTCGGCGATCCGCACCTCGCAGCCGGGGAGGGGCCGGCCCACCGTGCCGGGGCGGGCGGCGCCGGGGTGGTTGAGGCTGATCGCCCCGCCGGACTCGGTCATCCCGTAGCCCTCGAACACCCGGATCCCACAGGCCCGCAGGAAGTCCAGGGTGGCCGGGGCGATGGGGGCGCCGCCGGTCAGCGCCCACCGCAGCCGGCCCCCGAAGGCCTCCCGGACCGGGGCGTAGAGGGAACGTTCCGCCTCCTCGTACGCCGGCCTCGACGCGGCCGGAAGGCGGTCCTCCGCCGCGAGCACGCCCAGCCGTACGGCCTCCTCGAACCGCTCCCGGCCGCCCTCGCCCCCCTCGGCCAGGGCCAGCGCCACCGCGTGGACCTTCTCGAACAGCCGGGGCACCGAGGGCAGGTGCGTCGGCCGGGCCTGCGCCAGCTCGGCGAGGACGTCCTCCACCCGGCCCCCGAAGTAGCACAGCTCCCCGCCCTCCAGCAGGGTGGTGAACTGGATGAGCTGCGCCAGCAGATGGGCCAGCGGAAGGTACAGGTACGTGGAGTCCCCCGGCCCGCCCTGGACCAGCGGGAGGGTGGCGTCCTGGACGGCGCCGAGGTTGCCGTGGGTGAGCCGGCAGCCCTTCGGGAGGCCGGTCGTGCCCGAGGTGTAGACGATCGCGGCGTCATCCGCAGGGGTCACGGAGGCGGCGCGCGCGGCCAGTTCGGCCTCCGGGGCGGCCTCCCGGGTGGCCGCCGGGGCGACCGCCGGGGCGACCGCCGGGGCGACCCCGTCCATCGTCACGACCGCCCGCAGCGCCGGGAGTTGCGCCCGCAGCGCCTCCACCCGGGCCGCCTGGGCCGCGTCCTCGCAGACGGCCGCCACCGCCTCGGAGTCGGCCAGCACCCAGGCCAGCTCCTCCTCCCCCGCCGTCGGGTAGACCGGCACCACCACCGCGCCCGCCGCCAGCACCCCGAAGTGCGTGTACGTCCACTTGGGCCGGGTCTCCGCGAGCACCGCCACCCGCTCCCCGGGCCCGACCCCCAGCCCCAGCAGCCCCCGCCCCACCTCCCGGACGGACGCGCCCAGTTCGGCGTACGTCCGGGTCAGCCAGCCGCCGTCCGGCGCCCGGAACCTGAGCGCCGTCAGCGGCCCGTACCGCTGCTCCGTCCACTGCGTGAACACCGCCAGGGTGCTCGGCCGACCGTCCATCGCATGCCCTCCCGAAGCCAGGTGACCCCCGATGGTGGGCATCCGCCGGCCCCGGGCGGCATGACCGGAAGCGTCACGCCCGCTGACCCCGGCGCTCACGGCGGCTACCGTCGGAGCCATGGGAAGGCGGACGGTCGGCGTGCACCACGTCCGCGCCGTGCTCGCGGGGGCGCGGCGCGGCGGCGTGGATCTCGTACCGCTGCTCCAGGAGGCGCAGATCCCGCCGCTGCTGCTGGGCGACGACCGGGCGCGGGTCACGCCCGCGCAGTTCGCCCGGCTGTTCCGGGCGCTGTACCGGACGACGCGGGACGAGTTCCTCGGGCTGTCGGCGGTGCCCAGCCGGCCGGGGACCTTCGCGATGATGTGCTACGCCTGCGTCGGCTGCCGGGACCTGGGCGCGGCGGTGGAGCGGGCGGCCGCGTTCTACGGGCTGTTCCCGGGCGGGCCGGAGCTGGCGCTGGAGGTGGAGGGCGGCCAGGCGCGGTTCGCGGTGTGCGGGGACCTGGGGCGGGACGAGGAGCGGTTCCTGTCGGAGTGCGTGCTGGCGATCTGGCACCGGCTCAGCAGCTGGATGGTGGGCCGGCGCATCCCGCTGACCGGCGCGTCCTTCGCCTATGCCGCGCCGCCGCACCGGGGCGAGTACGAGGTGCTGTTCGACTGTCCGGTGCGGTTCGGGGCGGAGCGGACGGCGGCCGCGTTCGACGCGCACTGGCTGACCGCCCCGCTGGTGCGCGACGAGCCGGCGCTGGACGCCATGCTGCGGCGGGCCCCGTTCGACCTGCTGTCGCGGCCCGAGTACGGGACCACGGTGGCGGAGCAGGTGCGCCGTTCCCTGGCGCGGGGGCTGCGCGGGGCGCCGGGGCTGCCGGAGCTCGGGGAGGTGGCGGCCCGGCTGGCGGTGTCCCCGGCGACGCTGCGGCGCCGGCTCCAGCAGGAGGGGACATCCTTCCAGCGGCTCAAGGACCAGGTCCGGCGGGACGCGGCCATCGCGGGGCTGGCCGAGAGCGGTGAGCCGATCGCCGAACTCGCCGCCCGGCTGGGCTTCTCCGAGGACACCGCCTTCCACCGCGCGTTCCGCCGCTGGACGGGCACGACGCCGGGTGCGTACCGGATCGCCTCGGGCGGGTAGCGCCGCCCGGGTGATGGCGGGCGCGGTCAGGGAAAGTGAGCTGCGCGGTCAGCGACATGCCGAGCGGTCGGTCACTACCGTCGGCTCACCTGCCCCCACACGGACGTTGGGAGTTCCGCCCATGCGTTTGCGCCGTACCTCCCTGGCCGCCGCCGTCACCGCCCTGGTCGTCTCGGCCTGGGCGCCGGCCGCCGCCCGGGCCGCCGACGAGGGCTCCGCCGCCCGGCCCGGCGACCTCGTCAGCAGCGCCCCCTCCGCCTTCCACCCGCTGCCCGGCCAGCCGACCGGCACCCGGGCGTGGAAGGTCCACTACCGCTCGACCACCGCCGACGGCGCGCCGAACGTGGTCTCCGGCACCGTCATCGTCCCGCAGGACGGCCGCACCGGCCCCCGCCCCCTCATCACGTACGCCGTCGGGACGGTCGGGCTGGGCGACTCCTGCGCCCCGAGCGACAACCTGCCGTACGGCACCTCCTCCGAGGCCAACCTGATCCAGCAGCTGACCCTGCGCGGCTGGGCGGTGGCCGTCACCGACTACGAGGGGCTCGGCACGCCGGGCCTGCACACCTACACGGTCGGCCCCTCGGCCGGCCATGCCGTCCTGGACGCCGCCCGGGCCGCGATCCGGCTGCCGGAGGCGGGGCTGGGCGCGGACACCCCGGTCGGGATCATGGGGTACTCGCAGGGCGGGCAGGCCAGCGGCTGGGCCGCCGAGCTCCAGGGGTCGTACGCGCCGGAGCTGAAGGTCAAGGGCACGGCGACGGGCGGGGTCCCGGCGGACCTGATGAAGGTGGCCGCGTTCAACAACGGCTCCTACGGCTCCGGGCTGATCTTCATGGCGGCCGCCGGGCAGGACGCGGCCTTCCCCGAGCTGAAGCTGGACTCCTACCTCAACCCGGCGGGCCGGGTCCTGGTCGAGGGCATGAAGGAGGGCTGCGTGGCCATCGACGCGATCGCCGGCTCCTTCAAGCGGATCTCCGACCTGACCACCCGTGACCCGCTGGCCCAGCCCGACTGGAAGGCCCGGCTGGACCAGAGCCGGCTCGGCCGGACGGCCCCGGCGGCGCCGGTGCTCCAGTACCACGCGCTGGGTGACGAGCTCATCCCGTACGCGGTGGGCCGCCAGCTGCGGGCGGACTGGTGCGCGCGGGGCACGGACCTGCAGTTCGACACGATCCTGCTCGGCGAGCACGTCAGCGGGGTGATCAGCCACTCGCCGGCGGCAGCGGACTGGCTGGCGGACCGCTTCGCGGGCCGGGCCACCCACCCCGACTGCTGAACCCCTCCACCGTCCCCGCCCCGCCGGTTCACTCGCCGGCGGGGCAGGCGCGCGTTCCGGCGGGGAGGCGGCCGTCGATCAGGAACCCGTCCACGTAGCCGCGTACGCAGGCGGAGGAGGGGTAGCCGGTGTGCCCGTCGCCCTTGTGGTCGATGACGACCGCCGAGCCGAGGCGGCGGGCCGTCTCCTCCGTCCACTCGTACGGGGTCGCCGGGTCGCCCCGGGTGCCGACGAGGAGCATGCGCGGGGCGCCGGGGTGGTCGATGCGGCGGATGAAGTCGGCGCCGGCGGGGCGTCCGTAGCAGGACAGGAGGGTCATCAGCTGGCGCGGCCCGAAGATCTCCGAGACGGCGCGGAACTGCGCGCCCAGGGCGCCGATCTCCCGGGCGATGGCCGCCGGGTCGTCCTTGTCGTTCCTGCGGTCCGGGTCGTCGGCGCAGTTCACGGCGGTGAGGGCGGCCGTGGCGTTGTCCGCGGGGACCTTGGACGGGGTGCCGGCGGGGGCCGTCGCGGGGGGTGCGGCGAGCTCCTCCAGGCCGGCGGGGTCGTCGTCCGTCTCGGCCCGGGCGAGGGCGTCGGCCAGGCCGGGCCAGGACGTCTTCGCGTAGAGGGCGGAGCCGATGGCGAGGACGGCGTCGTCGCCGGTGAACGGCGCGCCACCGGTCCCGGTCAGGGGGTGTTCGTCGAGGCGGGCGACGAGGGCGTCGACCTTCTCCTTGGCGGTCCGGGTGTTGGTGCCGTAGACGCAGCCGTCCTGGTGGGCGCACCAGGCCAGGAAGTCGTCCAGGGCGCGCTGCTGGCCGCGGGCGGAGGCGAGGGCCTGTTCGGTGAAGGGTTCGGTGAGGGTGTCGACCCCGTCGAGGACCATCCGGCCGGTGTTCTTCGGGTACAGGGCGGCGTAGACGGCGCCGAGGCGGGTGCCGTAGGAGAAGCCGAGGTAGTTCAGCTTCTTCTCGCCCAGGGCCTGCCGGACGGTGTCCAGGTCCCGGGCGACGTGGACGGTGCCCATGTACGGGAGGACGGGTCCGGAGTGCCGCTCGCACTGGCGGACCTCGGCGCGGAGGGCGGCCAGCTGGGTGGCGGGGTCGCCGGGGTCGGTACCGGGCTCCGTGCCGGTGCCGGTGCCCGTGCCGGTGTCGGCCGTCTGGGCGCCGCCGCAGGAGACGGGGTCGCTGAGGCCGACGCCGCGCGGGTCGAAGGCGACGAGGTCGTAGCGTTCGCCGAGTTTCGCGAAGAGGGAGGGGTCGGCGGCAAGGGAGGCGATGCCGGGGGCGCCGGGGCCGCCGTAGTTCAGCAGGAGGGACCCGAGGCGGTGGTGTCCGGTCGCCGGGAGCTTGGCGAGGACCACGCGGGTGGTGCCCTTGGCGGGGTGGGCGTGGTCGAGGGGCACGGTGAGCGTGGCGCAGCGCATGCCGGCCGGGACGGGCTTCTCGGGGCAGTCGCCCCACCGGAGGGCGGGGCCGGTGCCGGGTCCGGTGCCGGCGGCGGCGGTGAGGGCGGCGGCCAGGGCGGTGGCGCAGGCGGCGGTGCGTATCCGCACGGGGGTACGGGTTCGGGGCACGGCACGCTCCCTCGGGTGGCCCCCCGGAACCGGTCAGCCCACGATAAGCGGCCCCCGCCGCCCCCGCCCGCCGGGCCGGGGGGGCGCCGCTGCGCGGGGCCGTCCCCTACCCGCCCTTCCACCGTTCGCCGGGCTCCGCCCGGACCCGTTCCGAGCGCTCCGCGCCCGGTGCGCTCAAACGCCGCGCGGGCTGCATATGGCCCCGCCTGCGGCGCGGGGTCCGGGGGCGGAGCCCCCGGGGAACGGTGGAAGGGCGGGTAGGGGACTCCGCTCCGCGCAGCGGCGCCGACGGCCCCCGGCGGGGTCAGGCGCCGCGTGGGGTCGCGTACAGGGCCTCGATCTGTTCCGCGTAGTCCCGCGCGACCTCGCCCCGCCGCAGTTTCATCGACGGCGTCAGATGTCCCCGTTCCTGCGTGAACTCCCCCGGCAGGACCGCGAAGCGGCGTATCGACTCCGCCCGTGACACCAGCTGGTTCGCCTCGTCGACCGCCCGCTGGAGCTCGTCGAGCAGCTCGGGGTCCGTGAGCAGGTCGCGGACCGGGACGTCCGCCTTCCGCCGCATCTGGCGCCAGTGCGCCAGCCCCTCCGGCTCCAGGGTGATGAGGGCGGCGACGTAGGGCCGGTTGTCGCCGATGACCATGCACTGGCCGACCAGCGGGTGCGCCCGCAGCCAGTCCTCCAGGGGCGCGGGGGCGACGTTCTTGCCGCCGGAGGTGATGATCAGGTCCTTCTTGCGGCCGGTGATGGTGAGGTAGCCGTCGGCGTCGAGTTCGCCGATGTCGCCGGTGGCCAGCCAGCTTCCGGGCGGCTGCGCGGAGACGTTCCAGTAGCCGGCGAAGACGTGCCCGCCGCGCAGCAGCACCTCCCCGTCGTCGGCGATCCGCACGGCCGTGCCCGGCAGCGGCCAGCCGACCGTGCCCAGGCGCGGCCGCTGCGGCGGGGTGACGGTCGCGGCGGCCGTCGTCTCGGTGAGGCCGTAGCCCTCGAAGACCTGGATGCCGGCGCCGGTGTAGAACGCGGCGAGGCGCCGGCCAAGGGGCGAGCCGCCGCTGAGGACGTAGCGGACGCGCCCGCCGAGCGCGGCGCGGATGCGCCGGTAGACCAGCGGGTCGTAGACGGCGTGGGCGGCCCGCAGCATCAGCCCGGGCGGATCGCCCCCCTCGGCCGCCTCCCCGAAGCGCTGGGCGATGCGGGCGGCCCGGTCGAAGGAGGCGGCGCGGCCCATCCGTTCGGCGGTGGCGCGGGCGGTGTTGTGGACCTTCTCCAGGACGTAGGGGATGGCGAGCAGGAACGTCGGCCGGAAGCCGGCGAGGTCGGCGAGGAGGTCCTCGGTCGCGATGCTGGGCGCGTGGCCGAGCTTGACGCGGGCGCGCATGCAGCCGACGGCGACCATCCGGCCGAAGACGTGCGACAGCGGCAGGAAGAGCAGGGTGGAGGCGGGGTCCTCGCTGACGGAGGTGAAGACCGGGTGCAGGAGGGCCACCGCGTTGTCGACCTCGGCGAAGAAGTTGCCGTGGGTCAGCGTGCAGCCCTTGGGCCGGCCGGTGGTGCCGGAGGTGTAGACGAGGGTGGCGTAGGAGTCGGGCGTACGGGCGGCCCGGCGCGCCTGCACGATCGCGTCGGGGAGGTGTTCCCCGGCCTTGACGAGCCGGGCGATGGCGCCGGTGTCGATCTCCCACAGGTGCGCGAGGCCGGGCAGGTGGGCGCGTTCGGCGCTGATGAGGCGGGCCTGGACGGTGTCCTCGACGGCGCAGGCGACGGCGCCGGAGTCCTGGATGATCCAGCGGGCCTGGAGGGCGGAGGAGGTCGGGTAGAGGGGGACGGTGACCAGCCCGGCGGCCCAGCCGGCGAAGTCCAGCAGGGTCCACTCGTAGGTGGTCCGGGCCATGATCGCGAGCCGGTCGCCCTCCGCGAGCCCCTCGGCGATCAGCCCCTTGGCGACGGCGAGCACCTCGGCGGCGAACTCGGCGGCGGTGACGTCCCGCCAGGTCCCGTCGCGCTCCTTGCGGGCGAGAACGGGCTCGTCCGGGGCCTCGCGGGCGTTGAGGAAGGGCAGGTCGCCGAGCGATCCGCCGGCCGGTGTCCCGGCGAGGGCGGGTACCGCCACCTCGCGCACCACTCCGGCGACGATCGTCTTGACGGGCTCGACCAGCTTCGGCGGCTCGGCAGCGTCCACGGCTCGTTCTCCTCGGTCGATCGCAGGTTACCGCCGGTAATCTACGCACGCGCCCAGCCGGCGAACACCCTTGTGACCGGCCCTCCTCCACAGCTCCACACCCCCCGAACGATCTCCACCCCGGGCGCGCACACCTCACGAACCGGTTCCGACGGGCCGGAACGGCTGCGTCGGCGAGGGCGGAGGGGGAAGAATTCCGGACGTCCGCCAGGGCACCGCCACCTTGAGGAGCAGCCGGTGTCGTCAGAGGGAATCCAGGAAATCCAGTTAACGCTCACCCCCGCGCAGGCCGCCGCCGGAACGACCGTCGAGGTCCCGCTGGCGTCCGGGACCGTGCGCCTGCGCATACCGCCGGCCCGGAGCGGCGACCTCGTACGGGCCCGCGTCGGCGGCGAGGAAGTGCTGCTGCGCATACGGGTGTCGGGCCCGGCGGCGCCGGGCCCGGCCGGACCGGGCATGCCGGGCCCGTTCGGTCCGGTCACGGCCCCGCAGCCGGCGGCGCCGGCCGGGAAGTCGGGCGCCCTGGGCTGTCTGCTCGCGCTCGGCGTCGTCGTCGCCGTGGTCGTCGGGATCGCCGTGTCGAGCGGCGGCGACGACTCGCACCCCACCGCGTCCGCTTCCGCGTCCGCCTCGGCCACGCCCTCGTCGACGTACAGCCCGTACACCCCGCCGACGTACAGCCCCCCGACCTACACGCCTCCGGCCGCCGCCCCCACCTACGACCTCCCCTCCCCCTCGCCGACCACCGAGGCCCCCCGGCCCTTCGAGGAGGGGACGTGCCTCAACGGGCAGCTGCCCGACTCGACGACGGCGACGCGCGTCACCGGGGTCCACGAGGTCTCCTGCAAGGCCGACGACGCCCACTACCGGGTGATCGAACGCTTCCCCGGCACCTCGGACATGAGCCGCTGCGACGGGAACTCCGATACGGAGTACGGGTTCTCGTACCGCTACACCATCAACGGCAGCGTCCTCAACGAGTACGTGTACTGCCTGGTCGGCCTGGGTTCCTACGCCCGGCGCTGATCCCCGCGCTCCCGCAGCGAGTTCAGCAGGGCGGCGCCGCGCGCGGCGTCGTCCACGCTGACCGCGAAGTCCCGTCCTCGGGCCCGCACGACCAGGCACTCGCCGCCGCGCAGCATCACGGTCGTGCCCAGCCCGTTGATCCGGTAGCCCCAGCCGCCGGCCCGGGCCGCGCCGCGTTCCTCCACGCGGGCCGACTCGATGTCCTCGGCGGCCCAGCGCCGCACCGGGTACCCGAGCGGGCCGAAGGCGACCTCCAGCCCCCGCCGCGTCACCCGGGCCCGTACGGAGGAACAGGCCACCACCGCCAGGGCGGCGAACCCGAGGGTCCCCGCCGTCAGCCACTGCCCCTCCGCCAATCCCGCCAGCCCCGCCGCCGCGGCGCCCAGCGCGGCCAGCCCCAACAGGCCGGCCAGCAGCCGCAGCCAGGGGTTCGTGGCGCTCGACAGCCAGACGAGGCGCTCCCCGTCCGGGACCTCCCTCCGCGGCCCTTCCGCGGCCGGCGGCTCCGCCGCCCCCGCCCGGCGCCCCGGCAGCCCCGCTCCGGTCCCGGCCGCCAGGGCCACCGCGACCACGACCGCGACGCCCCAGCCCGTCACGTCCGCGGCCTGCCGCCAGTCGGTGGCGTCCAGGTTGGCCCGTACGATCGAGGCCTGCGCCCCCGCGAGCATCACCCCGCCGAAGGCCAGCGCCGACCGGCCCCAGGCCCGCCGGGGCCCGCGCCGGGCCCCGATCATCACGGCGGCCACCACGACCACCCACACCAGCGCCGGGACCACCGCGGCCGCCCACAGCGGCGACGACCCGTCGGGCCCGTCCGCGTCCGCACTCCAGTGGGTGGCGACGGGGTCCGGCAGCCGGCCGGCCGCCGCGAGCGGCAGCCCCACCAGCAGCGCCAGCACCCCGGCCCCCCAGCCGGCCACTCCCCACACCCCGCGGTCCTTCACGGCATCCCCTGATCATCTCGATGAGCTCGGCCCTGCCGTACCGGCCTCTCGGGTCCACCCGCGGTGATGATGTGGGCATGACCTACCGACGCCGCCACGACAGTATCGACCTGCCGCAGGACCGGGGCTGCCTGCGGTGGGTCCTGGGCGTACCGCTGGCCGTCCTGGTCTACCTGCCGGCCGCCTACCTCTGCCAGGTCTCGTTCGCCCTGCGCCCCGACGACGGCCCCTACGACCCGGTCCGCGACGACGCCCTGTTCACGGCGCACGCGTGCGTGGTCCTGTGCTTCGCGGGGCTGCTGATCACCGCCGTGCCCGTCTTCCACCGCACCCTGGGCCGCTGGTGGTACGCGGCGCCCTTCGCGCTGGCCTCGATCGCCTTCCTGCGCGGCCGGCTGCTCTGACGCACCCGGCCCTCAGGAACCGGTGACGGCCCGTTCCAGCAGGTCGCGCAGCACCCGCTGCTCCTCCGGCGCGAGGCAGGCCACCGGCGAATCGACGTGGAGGAGGTCGAGCAGCCGGGTCCGCAGCGCCGCGCCCTCGCCGGTCAGGACCAGGAGTTTGGCGCGCCGGTCGGTGGGGTGCGGATGGCGGCCGACCAGGCCCTGCCTCTCCAGCCGGTCCACGACGAAAGTGGCGTTGGAGGGCTCGCAGTTCATCCGCTCGGCGAGCTCCCGCATGGTCATCGGACCGCTCATCTCCCGCAGCGCGGTCGCCTGCGAGGCGGTGAGGCCCAGCGTGGCGGCCCGCTCCCGCACGTGCTCGGCGATCCGCTGGGCGAGTCCGTCGACCAGCCCGCAGAGCTGCCGCTCGGCGACGGCCTGCGACTGCGGTTCGGGGGACTTCGTCATGGCGCCCACCCTACAACCCGCCCGAGAACCTCATCAAGTTCAAACAATTACAGCTTGAATGATTCAAGCTTGATGCTTATGGTGATCACCGTCGCCCGCCGCCACCTCACCAGGGAGAAGACATGGCCGACTTGACCGCATCCACCGCCCCCGACGGCGCCCGCCTGCGCCGCCCCTCGGGCATCCGCTCCCTCCGCCTGGGCGAGACGAAGGTGACCTACGTCCCCGACGGCGCCGTCCGCCTGCGCCCCCTGGACCTGCTCCCGGACACCACCGACGCGACCTGGGCCGCACACCCGGAGTACCTGGACGAGGCCGGCCACCTGACGGGCAGCGTCGGCTCCCTCCTCGTCGAGCACGGCGGCCGCGCCCTCCTGATCGACGCGGGCATCGGCCCGCACGCCTTCGAGAGCCCGGACGGCCCCCTGCACTCGGCCCACGGCGGCGCCCTCCCCGACGGCCTGGCCCGACTGGGCCGGAGGCCCGAGGCCATCGAGGCGGTGGCCTTCACCCACCTGCACCCCGACCACCTCGGCTGGGCCTGCGAACCCCTCCTCGCCCACGCCGAGTTCCTGATCTCCGAGCCGGAGTGGGCGGCCCGCGACGCCCTGGAGCCCCGCGCGGCGCAGGCCCTCGCGAAGAACGTCCGCACGATCACGCACGACGAGGAGGTCTTCCCCGGCGTCCGCGTCCGCGTCGCCCCGGGCCACACCGCCGGCCACACCGAGTACGTCATCACGGGCGGCGGCCGCCGCCTGATCGCCTTCGGCGACGCCCTGCACTCCCCGCTCCAGGCCGCCCACCCGTCCTGGTCGGCCGGCTTCGACCACGACCTCCCCGCCACGGCCGGCCACCGCCACCGCCTGGTGGCGGAACTCGCGCGGCCGGACACCCTCGGCTTCGGCGTCCACTTCGCGGACGTGGTCTTCGGCCGGGTCGCCGAAACCGCCGGCGGCCCGGCCTGGCACCCGCTGGACGCCTAGGCGGTGCCTTCCGGAGCCCGTGGCGGAGTCAGCCCAGGACTCCGCCGAGGGCGCGGGTGAGTACGGTGGCGAACCGGTCGCGGGAGGGGGGTTCGGGCCGGGTGGCGGCGAGCATCGCGGCGATGCGGGGGTGGGTGCCGGCGGTGGCCACGTGCCGCAGGTAGGAGGAGCGGCGCCGGGCGCCGGGGTCCGCGGCAGCCAGTTCGTTCTGGACGAACAGCGCGGTCAGCGCGTTCAGTACGGCGAACGCCTCGACCTTGCGGTCGGGCTCGGCCGGGTGGTCGGCGAGTACGTCGAGCAGGTGCTCCAGCAGGTCGGTCCCGTGCGGGCCGAGGGTCGGACGGGTGACGACCACGGCCGGCAGCCAGGGGTGACGGCGCATGATCCGTCGGGCCTGGTGGGCGATCTCCAGGAGGTCGGCCTGCCAGTCGCCGCTCGGGGCGGGCAGGCGGTATTCGCGGGCGGTGCTGTCGATCATCAGGTCGAGCAGGTCGTCGCGGGTGGCCACGTAGCGGTAGAGCGAGGCGGCGCCGGTGCCCAGGGCCGTGGCGAGGCGGCGCATGGAGACGGCGTCCAGGCCCTCCCGGTCGGCCAGTTCCACCGCGGCGGCGGTGATTTCGGCGCGGCTGCGTTCGGCCGGGCGTCCGACCTGGGCCTGTTCCGGCCGCAGCCAGATCACCGGTTCCTGCTGTCCCGCCACTGCCACCTCCCGCGTTGCCGCCACTCTACCGTTCCGAGTACGGTGTTCGCGAACGACGTTTGCGAACGACGTTTGCGAACGAACGGGAATCGTGCAGAGGGGGTCGCCATGCCGCGCTTCGCCTACAACGACGGGATCCGGATCGCCTTCGAAGACCTCGGCGGGGCGGGCGGAGACCCGCTGCTGCTGGTGATGGGACTGGGCACCTCCCGGTTCTGGTGGCCGGACGGGCTGGTGGAGGAACTGGTCCGCCGCGGCTTCCACGTCGTGGCCTACGACCAACGCGACGCCGGCCAGTCCACGCACCTGCCCGGCCGGCGTGAGGGCCCGCCCGTCGCGGCCCTGCTGCGGCACGCGCCCCCGGCGTACAGCGCCGAGGACCAGACCGACGACGCGATCGCCGTCCTCGACGCGCTCGGCTGGGAGCGCGCCCACCTTTTCGGCCACTCCCTGGGCGGGCTCGTGGCACAGCGCGTCGCGATCCGACACCCACACCGCGTGCACACCCTCACCACCTCCTCGGCCGTGCCCAGCGACGTGAAGGGACTGGGTGTCCTGCGCTACCTGCGCCTGGCGTCCCTGGCCCGGTTCACGAGGTTGCGTCACCCCGAGACACCGCGGGGCGACCTGGCTCTCGCCCTGGCCGTCGCCCGCATCCTGGCCGCACCCGGCCGGCCCGTCGACGAGGACGACGTGCGGGGGTTCGTGGACAAAGAGGCCGCGCACCGGATCGCCGGCTTCCGTGACCGGAAGGCACAGAGCCGCCAGATCGGTGCGAAGTGGCACGGCGGCCCGCTCGCCGGGATCACCGCGCCGACCCTGGTGCTGCACGGATCGCGGGACCCGCTGCTGCGCGTGTCGGCCGCACGCGACATCGCCCGCGCCGTCCCCGGCGCGCGCCTGCGCGTCCTGCCGGATGTCGGGCACTTGCTCGTCGGCGACGTCTGGGCCACGTACGCCGACGAACTGCGTGCGCTCGCCGACGGCCGGTCCGCGGCGTAGACCCTGCCCTACGGTGTGCGGACCAGCAGGGCGACCGTCAGGCCGCTGTGGGACTCCGTGCCGTAGGAGGTGTACCGCGCGCGCAGCGCCGCGGCCTGGTCCTTGGGGACCTCCCGCAGCACGTCGGGGTCGTCGCCGGGCACCACCACCCAGATCCGGGCCTCCCCCCTCAGACACCGCGCCGGACGGGGGCAGTAGAGCGGGAACAGCTCGTCGTTGTCGGCCGCGGTCCGGGCGAGGAACACCTCGCGCGGACTCACCCCGGGCCGCAGGTAGTAGCGCACCCCCTGGTCGAGCATCCAGGGGGCGCCCCGGACGTAGACCACCGCGTCCCCGGGGCGGTAGTACTTCCCGATGGTCCGCGCCGCACCGGCGTAGTCCGCGGCGTGCGGCACGTCGTGCTCGAACGGGCCCCTGACCCGGCGCTGGTCGGGCAGCACCAGCACCGCGACCACGGCCAGGACCGCGGCAGCGGCCCGCCAGGACCGGGTCGCCCCGGCGAGCCCCGCCCCCGCCAGCAGCGCCCAGGCCGGCAGGGTGAACAGGACGTACTGGTAGCGGAAGTAGGAGACGTCGCCGTGCGACGCCGCCCACAGCACGAGCGGCGGCAGCACGGCGACGGCGGAGCAGAGCAGGAAACCCTCCCGCTCCTCCCGCCACGCCGGCGCGGCCAGCGCGAGCACCACCCCGGCGCACAGGGCCGAGGCGAACAGCTGGGGCCAGATCTCCACCAGGCCCCAGGCGTCCGGCTCCGGCAGCCAGAAGAGCTGGCGCGACGCCTGGGACCTGCCGAGCAGGACCACCGGCAGCGCGCACACGGCGGCGGCCGAGACCGCGGCGAGGAAGGGCCACGGCCCCCGCCCCTCACGGCGCGCCCGCAGCACCGCCGCCGGGGCGTGGCACAGCACGATCGTCAGCGCGATCAGGTGCAGCAGCCCCAGGACGGCCAGGCACAGCCCGTACGCCGCCCAGCGCGCCGCCCGCCGCCACGGCCGGCGGGCCCCGTCCCACGCCCTGAGCAGCAGGAACGTCGCCAGCGTCGCGAACAGCATCACGAGGGCGTAGCTGCGCGCCTCCTGGGCGAACCGGCTCGCCGCGGGAAGCACCGCGAAGAGCGTCCCGGCACACAGCCCGGCCCGCCGCCCGAACAGCCGCCGCCCCGTCAGGGTGACCAGGGCCGCGGTCGCGGCCACGGCCAGGACGGTGGGCGTGCGCAGGGCCAGGTGGGAGTCCCCGAACACGGCCGTCCAGCCGTGCATCAGGAAGTAGTAGGTGCCGTGCACCGCGTCGACGTGGTGCAGCAGGGCCCAGATCTCCCCGGGACTGCGCCGGCTCACCTCCCAGGTGACCAGCTCGTCCGTCCCCAGGAGCGTGCCGTCGATCCCGACGAGGGACAGGACCAGCGCGGTCAGCGCGGGCCAGATCCACAGCGTCGCGCCCGACCGCGCGAGGGCGCCCTCTCCGCCCGCCCCGGATGCTTCGGCTTCTTCGGCGTCTTCGGGTTCTTGCTGCGGAGACCGCACGAGGATCGTCACGGCCCCACGCATAGTGTCGTCCTCCCGCCCGCACCCGCCGGGCCACGCCCGCGCGGGCGCTTTTCACCCCATCGGCGGCCCTAGGTCGTCTCTTTCGGATCTTGCCGGTCAAGCCCGCGTCGTCCGGTGCCGTGCATCGGCGGCTTGGCGGGGCGCCGCCGTACTGGACGTACTTGGTGCCCCGCCAAGGCGGCGAGGTGCGGTGCCGGGCGGCGCGGGTCTGGGGGCACCTCCCAGCGGTAGCTGGGGGAGCACGATCCGGAAGAGACGGCCTAGGCGGCGGTGTCCAGCTCCTCGGGCGGGCAGGTGCGGCAGCGGCCGGGTTCGGGGGCCCGGAAGGCCTTGTCGCAGCCGTCGCAGTTCTGCAGCGGATCGGTCCGCGGGCGCGCCGCCCGCGGCGCGGGCGCCTCGCGGGGCAGCTCGGGAGGGATCCCGGCCCGCAGCCGGTAGCCGAGCACCGCGACGGGGCTGCGCATGTCCTCCGGCAGTCCGGCGAGGAGCGCCCGCCGCACGGACTCCGGCTCCGCGCCCCGCTCCAGCCAGGCGGTCACCCCGGGCGCGAGCCGGTGCACGTCCCGCTCACCGAGCAGCAGCCGGGGATCGTCCACGCGCAGCCGGGCGAGCAGCGCCGCGGCCTCCTGCCGTACGGGCCCGCGCGGCCGGGGCGGTTCGGGCAGCGGCACGACCCTCCGCGCGGGCGCGGGCTCCGGCGCCGGACCGGCCGGGGGCGCCGGGGGTTCGGGCGGTGCGGGTGGTGCGGGGGGCGGGGGTGTGGGTGGCGTCGGGGGCGGCTCGTCCGGCGGCGGGCCCGTCTGCGGGCGGCCGTGGAACATCGTCCGGGTGACCAGGCGCCCGTCGGCGGTCCGCACCCGCCTGCGCTCCAGGTACCCGGCCGCCTCCAGCTCCCGCAGCCCGCCGGCGATCCTCACCTCCCCTTCGGGAAACCGCTCGGCCAGCGTCTTGATGCCGATCCGACTGCCGTCGGGGAGGGACTGGATGTACACCGCGAGCCCGATCGCCAGCAGCGACAGTCCGGGGTGCCGGACGAGGCGCGCGGCCACCGCGAGGGGGGGTTCGTCGTCCGCCACGTAGACGTGGGTGACACCTGATCGGACGGTCCCGCCGGGAACGCGGGACGCGGCGCGCGTGGGCGCGTTAGGCTGCTTGTGAGCCATAGGGAAGCCGGTTACTTCCTGCTTGGTCAGGCCCTCGCCCGGGATGCCAGTCCCGACGGGGGCCGTCTCATGTCTGGGGTTGTCGCGGCGAGCATATGCCAGCCAACCACCCCGAAATCCAGCCGAGTTGGCACAGTTCACCCATGCGAGTGAGCAGCCGCCGAGCGGGGGGTCAGGGGGGTTGGTCGGTGGGTTTTCACCCACCGACCAACCTTGGTCGGTTGATGTCGGGCGCCCCCGGATCCCCGTTCTCCGCGTCACGGTCCGGGGCGCGCGAAGTCCACCTCCGCCCACACCGCCTTGAGGGGCGCGGGCCCCTGCCGCACCCCCCACCGGTCGGCCAGCTCCGCCACCACCAGCAGCCCGCGCCCGCCCTCCGCGTCCGCATCCGCGTCGCGGACGCACGGGACCCGGTCCCGGCGCGTGTCCACGACCTCGATCCGGAGCGACCCGCCGGTCAGGGTCAGCAGCACCCGGAAGTCCCGCCCGGGAACCCGCCCGTGGGTCACGGCGTTGGCGGCCAGCTCGGCCACGATCAGCCCGGGGCCGTCGGTGGGCAGCCCCCAGGAGGCGATCCGGTCGACGGCGATCCGCCGGGCCCGCCGTGCACCGAGCGGGGTGGCGGGGAGCCGGATGTCGAACTGGCGTGTGGGGCAACCGATTTGAGTATTCACGTCTCCCAGCGTCGAGCGGCCCGCCTACCGTGAACAGGGACATCGCCCGTACGTCCGGGGTTTGTCCCGCCCTTGTCCGGACCTGTCCCGGCTGTCCAGAGGGCCGCGCGGGCATGCGGTGTTGAGTCATTTTCGGTGCGTCGGAGGTGGACCCGCATGACGGTGGACAGTGACGGTACGGAAGACGCGGGCTGGGAGATCGACCCGGACGACGAACAGGGCATCGCGGTCCTGGCCGCACTGGGCCGCCAGCTGAAGGCCTGGCGCGAGGAGGCGGGCAAGCGGGCCGGGGACTTCGGCCTGGAGATCGGGTACGGGGAGGACATGGTCCGCAAGGTGGAGGCGGGCAAACGGATTCCTCGTCCCGAGTACCTGGACGGGGCGGACCGGGTCCTGGGTGCGCGGGGGCGGATCGCGGCGATGAAGGCGGACGTGGAGCAGATCCGCTACCCGAAGAAGGTCCGCGCCCTGGCGAAGCGGGAGGCCAAGGCCGTGGAGATCGGCGCGTACCGCATCCACGGGGTCCACGGCATCCTGCAGACGGAGGAGTACGCCCGGGCCCTCTTCGAGATGCGGCAACCGGCCTATTCACAGGACGAGGTGGAGCGCTACCTGGCCGCCCGCATGACCAGGCGCACGATCTTCGATCGCACCCCGGCCCCATCCCTGAGCATCGTCCAAGAAGAGGCAAGCCTCCGGCGACCCATCGGAGGCACAATGGTGTGGCGGCAACAGCTCGAACGGTTGCTGGAGGTGTCCCAGTTGCGGCATCTGGCCTTCCAGGTGATGCCGATCGACCGCGCGGTCCATGCCGGCATGGACGGTGGGATCGAAGTGCTGAAGTTCGACGACGGTACGGCCGTGGGCCGCTCGGAAGGCGCGTTCGGCGGACGTCCGGTCTCCGACCCGAAGCAGCTCCGGATCTTGGAATTTCGCTATGGCATGATCCGAGCCCAAGCCCTCACCCCCGTGGAATCGCGGGCCTTTATCGAGAATCTGCTGGGAGCGACATGACCGACCACCCCGAACTTCATTGGTTCAAGAGCAGCTACAGCGACGGCAGTGAGGGCGATTCCTGCGTCGAGGTGGCGCACCGCTGGTTCAAGAGCAGCTTCAGCGACAGCAGCGAAGGCGACGACTGCGTCGAGGTGGCGAACACCCCGGCCCTGGTCCACGTCCGGGACTCCAAGGACACCGCGCTCCCCCACCTCACCTTCAGCCCCGCCGTCTGGAGCGGGTTCGTCTCGGATCCCGCCGGCTTCTGAGGAGGGGGAACCATGAGGGCGGGGGAGCGCCTGGCCGGGCGGTACCGGCTGGACGTGCGGCTCGGGCAGGGCGGGATCGGGGAGGTCTGGCGGGCGTTCGACGCCGATCTCGGGCGGCCCGTCGCCGTCAAGGTGCTGCTGGAGTTCGACGCGTCGGACGAACTGCTGGGCCGGTTCCGGCGGGAGGCGGCCATCGGGGCGCGGCTCCAGCATCCCGGCATCACCGTCGTGCACGACATCGGGCAGCACGAGAACCGCCTCTTCATCGTGATGGAGCTCCTGGAGGGCGAGGACCTCGCCCACCTCCTGGCCCGCTCCCCGGCCGGCGGGCTACCGGTTCCCGAGGCACTCGATCTGGCGCTCCAGGCGGCGGAGGCGCTGGCCGCCGCGCACGCGCAGAAGGTGGTGCACCGGGACCTCAAGCCCGCGAACCTCTTCCTCCTCACCACCGGCGGCCGCCTGAAGATCTGCGACTTCGGCATCGCCCGCACCGCCGACAGCACCGGCGGCCTCACCGTCACCGGCCGGGTCTTCGGCACGCCCGCCTACATGGCGCCCGAGCAGTGGCGGGGCGAGCACGTCGACGCCCGGTGCGACCTGTACGCCCTGGGGTGCGTGCTGTTCGCCCTGCTGACCGGGGCGCCGCCGTTCCCGGCCGCCGAACAGGTGTGGGTGCTGATGCGGCGGCACCTGGACGAGGCGCCGTCCGCGCTGGACTCCGTACGGGCGGGCCTGCCGGCGGACCTGGTGGAGCTGGTGGGGTCCCTGCTGTCCAAGGACCCCGCCGAGCGCCCCGACTCCCAGACCACCGCGACCCGGCTCCGCGCCCTGCTCACCCCGCCGACGGCCCCGGCGGCGGAGACCGGGCCCGCACCCGTCCCCGTACCGAGGCCCGCGCCCGTCCCCGTACCGGAGCCGGTGCCCGCAGCCGGGCCCGCGCCCGCACCGGCCTCCGCCTCCGCCCCCACCGTCACCGCCGACCCGACGGCGGGGCGGCACGCCGGCCCCACCGTCGAGGAGCCGCACACCCCCGGACGGCACGCCCCCGCCCGCACCGCCCCCGCTCGCACCGGTGCCGGTCCGGCCGCCGCGCGCCGGGGGCCGGGCCGGCGCACGCTCGTCCTCGGCGGGCTCGCCGCGCTCGCGGCGGCGGCGGGCGGGACGGCCGCTGTCCTCTCCCTCGGCGACGAAGGCGACGGCGGGGCGCCCGCACTCCACCCCGCCGCCACCCTCACCGGGCACGAGGCCTCCGTCGAGTCCCTGGCGTTCAGCCCCGACGGCACGACCCTCGCCACCGGCAGCCGCGACCGCACCCTCCGGATCTGGGACCTCGCCACCGCCAAGGCCACCACCGTCCTGCGCCACGACGCCCTGATCCGCGCGGTGGCCTTCGCCCCGGACGGCAAGACGCTCGTCAGCGGCGGCGAGGACGCGAGCGTCCTGCTGTGGAAGCCCTCCCAGCAGACCCCGCTCGCACGGCTGACGGACCACACGCGCCCGGTCCGCTCGGTCGCCTTCGCCCCTGACGGCACCGCGGTCGCCAGCGCGGGCGAGGACATGGTCATCCGGATCTGGGACGTCCGCACCGCGAGCCGCGCCTACACGCTCGCCGGACACACCTCGGGCGTCTGGTCGGTGGCGTTCGCTCCCGACGGCAAGACGCTCGCCAGCGGCGGCGGCGACCGGTCCGTGCGCCTGTGGGACCTGGCCGCACGAAGGGGCGCCGTCCTGCCCGAGCCGACGGGGGACGTGATGTCGGTCGCCTTCAGCTCCGACGGCGGCTTCGTCGCCGGCGGGGTGAACTCCGGTTCCGGCGCACCGTCCGACACCTCCGCCGGCTTCGGGAACACCGCCATGGCCGGACCCCTCGGCGAGCTCCGGGTGTGGAACGCCAGGACCCGCGCGCAGACCACCTACCGCCCCGACCTCCCCTACAACGTCGCCTCGGTCGCCTTCCGGCCCGGCAGCACCACCGTCCTCGCCACCGGCGGCTGGGACGGCGCGGTCCGGGTGTGGAACCTGGCCGGCACGGCCCTGCCGGGCCCGGTCAAGGGACACAGGAGCCCCGTGTGGTCGGTGGCGTTCAGCCCCGACGGGAAGACCCTCGCCAGCGGCGCGGGCGACGGCACGGTCCGCCTCTGGAAGGTCTCCTGAGCGGCCGGTCCGGCCGGCGGCCCTCCGGGTGCGGCCGCGCGGGAGGCTCGCCAGACTGACGGGGAGATGATCCGATCCCCGCGGGCCGGCCGGCTGCGCGCCGCGCTGCCGCCGGTCGTCGCCTGGCTGGTCTCCCAGCTGGTCACCTGGGCGGTGGCGCACGCCTCCGTCGCCGGTGACGGCTCCCCGGTGGCCTACTGGTCCACGGGCGCCCGCCGGCGCTGGGACTCCGAGCACTACCTCTCCGTCGCCCGCGGCGGCTACGAGATGTTCCGCTGCCGGGACCGCTACGCGAACTTCCCCGACGTCATGTGCGGGAACGTGGCCTGGTTCCCCGGCTACCCCATGGCCGTGCGGGCGGTGTCGGGGACCGGGCTGTCCTACGAGCTCTCCGCCGCCGTCGTCACCGAGGCGGCGCTGCTCGGGATGTTCGCGGTGCTGTGGTGGCTGCTCGGCGCCCGGCTCACCCGGGCGACCGCGCTCACCCTCGCCGTCGGCGCCGTCTTCCCCGGCGGCGTCTACTTCCACGCCCTGTTCCCGATCGCCCTCGCGACCCTGGCCCTGCTGGTGTGCGTCGCGGGGGTGGGGCGCGGGTCCTGGTGGACGGCCGCGGCGGGCGGTTTCACGGCCGTCGCCTGTCACCCGGTCGGCGCCGTGGCCGTCGTGATGCTGCTGTCGAGCGCCCTGTTCGCCTGGGGCGGGGCCGCGTGGCCGGTGCGGTGGGCGAAGGCGGGGGCGGCGGCGGTGGCCGCCGGGTGCGGGGTGCTGTGGGCCAAGTGGCTGATGTGGCAGGCGACGGGGCACTGGGACGCGTACGAGATCATCCAGCGGTCCAGCTACGGGCAGGGGGACCTGCACCAGCCGTTCGCCGAGATGGTCCGGGCCTACCGGGTCCCGTTCCGCGACTGGTACACGCCGAAGGCGCCCGGCGGGCGGCTGCCGTGGCTGGTGGAGCACGCCCTCGCCGCGCACCGGCCGCAGTTCTGGCTGGACACCGCGTTCGTGGTGCTGGTGGTGGCGACGGCCGTCGTCCTGCTGGTGCGCGAGCGGCGGCTGTCCGTCGTGGAGTGGGCGGCGCTGGTGCTGACGGTGGCGGTGTTCCTGGTGCCGTTCGTCGCCGGGGCGCAGATGTCCTGGTACCGGGGCCACGCCCAGATGTTCGTCGGGCTGGTCCTCGTCCGCCGCATGTCGCCGTGGGTGCAGGTCCCGCTGCTGGCCGCCTGCGCGGCCCAGTACGCCCTGCTGGGGGCGATGTTCTTCGCCGGGGTCCTGGTCTGAGGCGCGAGGGGCTACGGCCCCTCCTCCCCGGTGTCGCGGGCCACGACGTACGTCGGCCGGGCCTGGACGGCGGTGTGGATGCGGGCGACGTACTCGCCGAGCATGCCGAGGCAGAAGAGCTGGACGGCGCCGAAGAACAGCATCGTGATGATCAGGGAGCTCCAGCCGGGCAGCGGGTTGCCGGTGGCGTAGACGGTCAGGGCCCAGACGAGGAAGGCGAGGCAGACGACGGAGCTGAGCGCGCCGATGGCGGTGGCCAGCCGCAGCGGGACGGCGGAGAAGGCGGTGACGCTGTCGAAGGCCAGCAGGACCATCTTGTGCAGGGGGTACTTGGAGGTGCCCGCCGCCCGCTCGGCGCGCCGGTAGGCGAGCTGCCCGCTGGGGAAGCCCAGCCAGGGGATCAGCAGGCGGTAGATCTGCTGCTGGTCGGGGAGGGTCTTGAGGGTGTCGACGACGGCGCGGGACAGCAGCCGGAAGTCGCCCGCCTGGGCGGGGACGTAGGCGCCGGCGAGGCGGCGCATGAGCCGGTAGTAGGCGCCGGCGGTGCGGCGTTTGAAGCCGCTGTCGGTGGAGCGGTCGGTCCGGACGCCGTAGACGATGTCCAGCGCCCCGGCCCGGGCGAGGGCGAGCATCTCGGGGATGAGCTCCGGCGGGTCCTGGAGGTCCGCGTCGATGCTGGCGACGTAGGCGCCGCGGGCCCGGTGCAGTCCGGCGGTGAGGGCGGCCTGGTGGCCGCTGTTGCGGCGGAGGGTGACCACGCGCAGCTGCGGCCAGCCGGTGCGCAGCCGCTCCAGCAGGAGGGGGGTCCGGTCGGTGGAGCCGTCGTCGACGGCGAGGACCTCGTACGCCTCGCCGCACCCGTCGAGCACCGGCCGGAGCCGCGCCGCCAGGACGGGCAGCACCTCCTCCTCGTCGAAGACGGGGACCACGACCGACAGGGTCGGCCCGTCCGGGCGCGAGTCGTCCACAGCCCTCATGATGCGCGAACCCCCCGGCCCCGGCACGCGGAGCGCAGCGCAGCGGCCCCCGCCCGGGCGGGGGCGGGGGCCGCGGGGTGCGGTGCGCGCGGCGGGCGCGGCGGCGCGGTCGCGGGCGCGTCAGGCGGCGACGGCGACCGGGGCCGGCTGGGCGGCGGGGGCCTCGTCCAGCGGGGAGGACGAGGCGGTGGCGTAGGCCTCCTTGTCCAGGATCCCCTCACGGGCGGAGACGAGGACCGGGACGACGGCCTGGCCGGCGACGTTGGTGGCCGTGCGCATCATGTCGAGGATCGGGTCGATCGCCATGAGCAGGCCGACGCCGGCGAGCGGCAGGCCCAGGGTGGAGAGGGTCAGGGTGAGCATGACCGTCGCGCCGGTCAGGCCGGCCGTGGCGGCGGAGCCGACGACCGAGACGAACGCGATGAGCAGGTACTCCTTGATGCCCAGCTGCACGTCGAAGATGTTGGCGATGAAGATCGCGGCGAGGGCCGGGTAGATCGCGGCGCAGCCGTCCATCTTGGTGGTGGCGCCGAACGGGACGGAGAAGGAGGCGTACTCCTTCGGGACGCCGAGGCGCTCGGTGACCTTCTGGGTGACCGGCATGGTGCCGACCGAGGAGCGGGAGACGAAGGCCAGCTGGATGGCGGGCCAGGCGCCCTTGAAGAACTGGACCGGGTTGACCTTCGCGACCGTGGCGAGGAGCAGCGGGTAGACGCCGAACATGACCAGGGCGCAGCCGATGTAGATGTCGGCGGTGAAGGTGGCGTACTTGCCGATGAGGTCCCAGCCGTAGCTGGCGATGGCGGTGCCGATGAGGCCGACGGTGCCGAGGGGGGCGAGGCGGATGACCCACCACAGGGCCTTCTGGAGGAGTTCCAGGACGGACTCGGCGAGGTTCAGGACGGGCTGGGCCTTGGCGCCGAGCTGGAGGGCCGCGATGCCGGCGACGGCGGCGAGGAAGACGATCTGGAGGACGTTCAGCTCGGTGAACGGGGTGACGATGTCCTTCGGCACGATGCCGGTCAGGAAGTCGATCCAGGAGCCGTGCCGCTTGGGCTCCTTGCCGTCGGCCGGGGTGAGGCCGGTGCCGGCGCCCGGGTCGGTCAGCAGGCCGATGGCGAGGCCGATGCCCACCGCGATCAGCGAGGTGATCATGAACCAGAGCAGGGTGCGGGTCGCGAGGCGGGCGGCGTTGTTCACCTTCCGCAGGTTGGTGATGGACACCAGGATCGCGAAGAACACGAGCGGGGCGACGGCCAGCTTGAGCAGCTGGATGAAGATGTCGCCGACCTGCTCCAGGGTGGTCTTCAGCCAGCTGACGTCCTGGCTGCGGGCGATCCAGCCGAAGAGGACGCCGAACGCGAGGCCGGCGACGATCTGGGCCCAGAAGGGGAACTTGAACGAGGCCTTGGCGGGAGCCTGGGCCTGGGGGGACGCGGACACGGCAATCTCCGGGGGACGCGCGGACGTACGGCGGAAGGTTTCTGCGGGGGATGCGGTACGGCGGCAGCCGGGAAGGGGCCGGGCCGGCCGGCGACCGCTGCTGCGGGCGCTTCAGCGGCAACAGCAACAGGCCGCGGACACGCGGCGGCAGAGGTCGACGTGCAGGCGCGCCACGAGCGGGGAGCTCGGGCTCATCGGGTGCGCTGCGGCGGTCAACATGTTGAACACGCTAACACTTCCGCTTTGAGAAACTCAAAGGGATGCTTTGAGCACCAATCGCGGCGGAGTGGACCGGCGGGGCCTGCGGGAACCCGGGAACGCCGAAGCCCCAGCGGGACGGGGGGTGTTCCCGTCGCTGGGGCTCGCGGAAGGGGTACGCGCGGGGCGCGCGGCGTCAGGCGCGGGCGGCGTCGTCGGCCGCGTCCTCCTGGCTGCGGTTCGCGGCGAGCTTCTGCTTCGCATCCGCGACGCGTCCGGAGATCTGCGCGGACATCTCGTCACGCTGCTTGCGCAGCAGGATGAAGGACAGCGGCGCGGAGAGCACCAGCGCGAGCAGCACGATCCAGGCGGGGTTGGCGGCGCCCAGCCCGGCGGGCACGAGGCCGAAGTGGACCAGCAGGGCCACGAGGACCAGACATCCGACGAAGATGCCCAGGCGCATCGCGGTGTAGCGGATCGTCGCACTCGGCTTGAGGGACACGATGACCCCTTCTTTCTCATCGGAAACGTCGGACACGTCGGCAGGTACCCGTCCAGTGAAGCACGCCGGGCCGCGGCCCACGGCTGTCGGGGGGCCTCAGAGCAGGGGCAGTAGCATCGTGATGCCGTCGCGGTCGTCGCCGGGGGCCACGCGGATGGCTCCGGGGACGCGGCCGACCTCCTTGTAGCCGCAGGCGGCGTAGAAGTGCTCCAGGCCGAGGCCGCCGCGGCACTCCAGGACGACGGCCTCGATGCCGTCCAGGGTGCGGGCCGCGTCGGCGAGGGCGGCCATCAGGGCCCGGCCGGCGCCGCGGCCCTGGAGGGCGGGGCGGACCATGACCGTGTACGCGTACGCCCAGTGCGTCATGAGGCGGTGCGTGTTGGGGGCGAGGAAGGCCGCGGCCGCGACGTTCCCGTCCCCGTCGCGCCCGACCAGCAGCCGGTGGCGGCCCTCGGCCATCGCGACGAGGTGCCTGACCAGTTCGGGCCGGATGTCCTCGATGGTGACGGGCGGGACGAAGCCGACGGCCCCGCCGGCGTTGGAGACCTCGGTCCACAGCTCCGCGATGCCGTCGCGGAGGGCGGGGTCGACGACGGGATCGAAGGTAAAAGTAAGGGTCACCAGCGAAGAGTATTCATTACCCATCCCCTCGGCAACGGCTTTCCGGACATACGGAAGGCCCCGGTCCGTCAGGGACCGGGGCCTCTCCGTGCGGTGCCGGGGGGGGCGTCAGACGCGCATCGCCTGCGGGGTCTCGCGCAGCGCGGCGTCCGGGCCGGGGTACTCGCGGATGATCTCGTAGCGCGTGTTGCGCTCGACCGGGCGGAAGCCGGCCTCGCGGATCAGTTCGAGGAGGTCGTCGCGGGTCAGCTTGTTCGGGGTGCCGTAGTTGTCCGCGTCGTGCGTGATCTTGTACTCGACGACCGAGCCGTCCATGTCGTCCGCGCCGTGCTGGAGGGCGAGCTGGGCGGTCTGCACGCCGTGCATCACCCAGAAGACCTTCACGTGCGGCACGTTGTCGAAGAGGAGACGGGAGACCGCGAAGGTCTTCAGCGCCTCGGCGCCCGTCGCCATCGTCGTGCGCGCCTGGAGCTTGTTGCGGACCTTGCCGTCCTTCATGTCCACGAAGTCGTGCTGGTAGCGCAGCGGGATGAAGACCTGGAAGCCGCCGGTCTCGTCCTGGAGCTCGCGCAGCCGCAGCACGTGGTCCACGCGGTGGCGCGGCTCCTCGATGTGCCCGTAGAGCATCGTCGCCGGGGTCTTGAGCCCCTTCTCGTGCGCCAGGCGGTGGATGCGCGACCAGTCCTCCCAGTGGGTGCGGTGGTCGACGATGTGCTGGCGGACCTCCCAGTCGAAGATCTCCGCGCCGCCGCCGGTCAGGGACTCCAGCCCCGCCTCGATCAGCTCGTCGAGGATCTCGGAGGCCGACAGGCCCGAGATGGTCTCGAAGTGGTGGATCTCCGTCGCCGTGAACGCCTTCAGCGAGACGCTCGGCAGCGCCTCCTTGAGGGCCGACAGCGACCGCGGGTAGTAGCGCCACGGGAGGGACGGGTGCAGCCCGTTGACGATGTGCAGCTCGGTGAGGTTCTCGCCCTCCATGGCCTTGGCCAGGCGGACGGCCTCCTCGATGCGCATCGTGTACGCGTCCTTCTCGCCCGGCTTGCGCTGGAACGAGCAGTACGCGCAGGAGGCGGTGCACACGTTCGTCATGTTGAGGTGGCGGTTGACGTTGAAGTGGACGACGTCGCCGTTCTTGCGGGTGCGCACCTCGTGGGCGAGACCGCCCAGCCACGCCAGGTCGTCCGACTCGTAGAGGGCGATGCCGTCCTCACGCGTCAGCCGCTCGCCGGAGCGGACCTTCTCCTCCAGCTCGCGCTTGAGCCCAGCGTCCATGCCGGTGTCTCCCTGTCTTCCTGTCCCTGTCCCAGCCTGTGTGCAACCGCCACCCACCGTACTCTCAGGCGTCCTCGGGCAGCTCGCCGACCCGGTTCTCCCACTTGGTGGAGAGCACGATCGTGGTACGGGTGCGCGAGACGCCCTTGGTGCCGGAGAGCTTGCGGATGATCTTCTCCAGGCCGTCGACGTCGCTGGCGCGGACCTTGAGCATGAAGGAGTCGTCGCCGGCGATGAACCAGCAGTCCTCGATCTCGGCGAGGTCGCGCAGCCGGCGGGCCACGTCCTCGTGGTCGGCGGCGTCGGAGAGGGAGATGCCGATCAGCGCGGTGACGCCGAGCCCGAGCTCGGCGGCGGCCACGGTCGCGCGGTAGCCGGTGATGACGCCGGCCGATTCGAGACGGTTGATCCGGTCGGTGACGCTGGGGCCGGAGAGGCCCACGAGACGGCCCAGCTCCGCGTACGAGGCACGACCGTTCTCACGGAGTGCCTGGATGAGCTGCCTGTCCACCGTGTCCATTACGTGGAGCCTTCCATTATTCGGCGTTCCTGCAAGTTTAGGTATAGAATCAAAGGCGCACAGGGTCAACACCCTGTGAATCTTTCAACAGATCAATGACGATCTTCAGGAGTGGTTCACCGTGTACACGATCGAGATGGCCTACGCGCACATGCGACAGCTCCAGGAGCTGGCCAACCGATCCCGCACCGACCAGCCCGCAGCCGCCTACCGCAACGACAAGACCCGCAGGCCGCTCCGCGCCAAGAAGCGCTAGTCACGGGGGCGGGCGCTGCCAAGCTCCCCCTCCCAACGGCGGTACAGACCGTGCGGCACCCCTGCCGCGTCGAGCACCCGCCCCGCGACGAAGTCCACCAGGTCCTGGATGTGCGTCGCACCCGCGTAGAACGCCGGAGAGGCGGGCAGCACGACCGCGCCCGCCTCGTCCAGCGCCACCAGATGCCTCAGCGTCTGCCCGTTCAGCGGGGTCTCCCGCACCGCGACCACCAGCCTGCGCCGCTCCTTCAGCGTCACGCTCGCGACGCGCTGGAGCAGGTCCTTCGACAGCCCGAGCGCCACCCCGGCCACGCAGGCCGTGGAAGCGGGCACGATCAGCATCCCCTTGACCGGGTACGAACCCGAACTCGGCCCGGCCGCCAGGTCCCCGGCCGCCCAGTACCGCACGTCGTCCAGCCCGGACACCTCGAAGGTCCCCGGCTTCCCGTCGGCGCCCCGCGCCAGCCACTCGGCCAGATCGTCCCGCCAGTGCGCGTCCCGGAAGGCGATCCCGGTCTCGTCCAGCAGAGTGAGCCGCGAGGCCCGGCTGACCACCAGGTCCACCGCCTCGCCCGCCGCGAGCAGCCCTCGGACCACCGAGGCCGCGTACGGCGTCCCCGATGCCCCGGAAACCCCCACCACCCAGGGGGTGCGCTTGCGCTCAGTCATACCTCCGAGACTATCCGGCCACACCCGCGGGCCACTCGTTAAGGTGTGCCGGACGCACGACACGCCCCGGGGGACATGGCACATGAGTACGAACGCGGTGGACACGAAGGTCCCGGACTGGTCCCGGAGGGAACGCGCGGCGGCCGCCGCCAAGCTGATGCTGGGCTGGGTGGCACTGCTGTGGGCCCTGGAGGCGGTCGACTACGCGACGGGGCACGCGCTGGACCAGTACGGGATCAGGCCGCGCGACACCGACCATCTGATCGGCATCGTCGCGTGCCCGTTCCTGCACTTCGGCTTCGGCCACGTCGCCTCCAACAGCATCCCGCTGCTGGTCTTCGGCTTCATCGCCGCCCTCAGCGGCATACGCCGGTTCCTCGCCGTGAGCGTGCTGATCATGCTGGCGGACGGGATCGGCTGCTGGCTGGTCGCCCCGCCGAACACCATCGGGGCGGGCGCCTCCGGCCTGGTCTACGGCCTCTTCGGCTACGTGGTCGTCCGCGGCTTCGTGGAGCGCAGGCCGCTGAACGCCGTGGTGGGCATCGTCATCGCGGCCTGGTGGGGTGGATCGCTGCTCCTCGGCATCCTGCCCACGGACCCCGGTGTCGCCTGGTACGCCCACCTCATCGGCCTCGCCGCAGGCGTGGCGGCCGCCCTCCGGTACCGCCGCCCGGCCCGCCGGGTCAGCTGACGGCGGAGGGGTCCACCGGCAGCCCGGCCGTCTCCACGGACAGCTTCCCGATCCCGCTCTCCACGACGACCGTCCCGCCGTACGGGATCACGTCCCGGCCCCGGTAGCCGTCGGGGCCGGGGTTCCACAGGGTCGTGCACTGCGCCTTGTAGGGGTCGAAGATCAGGTAGTGCGGGATCCCGCGCCGGGCGTAGGCCCGGTCCTTGACCTCGTAGTCGTTGCGGACGCTGCTCGGCGACACCACCTCGATGGCCAGCTCGATCAGGTCGGGCGGGTACGCACTGAGGTTCTTGTCCGCCTCCGGCGCGGGGATAAGCGCCAGGTCCGGGCAGAACTCGTTGTCACCGTCGAACGGGACAGCGACGTCACTGATGAAGCCCCACTCCGCCGACAGCTGTGCTTCCAGCACGTTCCACAGCAGCCGGATCGTCCGGGCGTGGTGCGGCTTCAGCGGACTCATCACGATGGCGCCCTCGACAATCTCCATCCGGTAGCCCGGGAACATGTCCTCGAACCGGCTGAGCTGCGAGTGCAGGCGGTCGCTCTCCGAGACGGTCACGTCGGCCTCCCTGTCCATGCACTCGATGGTAGGCCGCACGCTAGCTAGAGGGTCAGACCCCGCACCACCAGATCGGCGAGCGCGCACACGAACAGGGCGATCCCGATGAAGCCGTTGACGGTGAAGAACGCCCGGTTCAGCCGCGACAGGTCGTGCGGCTTGACGATCGTGTGCTCGTACAGGAACGCCGCCGCGACGATCAGCAGGCCCAGCCACAGGAACGCGCCGCCGTCCGTGAGGACCGCGTAGGCCGCCAGCAGGGCCGTGGTGACGGCGTGGCAGGCGCGGGCGCCCCACAGGGCCCCCGGGACGCCGAAGCGGGCCGGGACCGACTTGACGCCCTCGGCGCGGTCGGACTCCACGTCCTGGCAGGCGTAGATCAGGTCGAAGCCGCCGATCCACACGCCGATGGCCAGACCGAGGACGACGGCCTCCCAGGACCACTCCCCCGTCACCGCCAGCCACGCGCCGACCGGGCCCATCGCCTGGGCCAGGCCCAGGATGGCCTGCGGGAAGTTCGTGAACCGCTTGCCGTACGGGTAGACCACCATCGGCACCACCGCGACCGGCGCCAGCGCCAGGCACAGCGGGTTGAGGAGGGCGGCCGACCCGAGGAAGACGACCAGGGCGATGCCCGCACCCGTCCACGCCGAGCGCACCGACACCGCGCCGGTGACCAGCTCGCGGCCGGCGGTGCGCGGGTTGCGGGCGTCGAGCTCGCGGTCGATGATCCGGTTCGCGGCCATCGCGAAGGTCCGCAGGCCCACCATGCACACCGTGACCAGCAGCAGCTCCCGCCAGTGCATCCGCCCGTCCAGCCGGAACATGGCGGTCAGCGCGGCGATGTACGCGAACGGCAGCGCGAAGACCGAGTGCTCGATCATCACCAGCCGCAGGAAGGCCCTGACCTTGCCAGCGGGCCGCGGCGCCTGTCCGGGGCCGAGCACGCCTTCGGCGGTGGTCATCATGCGAGGCTCCGGCGGAAGTCCGCGAGGTCGGCGCGGAGCGCGTCGGCGTCCACCGCCGGGATGTCGAGGGTGACGGGGCCGAGCTCCTCGCCCTCCGGCGGGGTGACGACGGCCGTGAAACGGCAGCCCTCGCCCTGCGGGTACGCCTGGACGCGCAGCACCTCGCCCGCCCCGACGATGAACGGGCCGCTCTCGAAGGACAGCTCGGCCAGCAACCGGTCGGCGAAGTCCTCGGCCTCCGCGTCCCGCAGGCCCGGCAGCTCGAAGCCGCCGCCGTCCACCCCGTCCTGCTCCCACATCAGCGCCCACACCGTGCCGGGGCCGGCGAACTCCTCGGGGCTCACGCCCGCCTGCTCCGCCGCCTCCCGGACCTCCGGGTCGGCCGGGTCCAGGCGCGGGCGCACGAGGGCCACGTAGGTCTCGTCGGTGCCGATGAAGAGGGCGGGGCCGCCCATCGCCGTGCTCACAGGCCGTACTCCTTCCAGCGGCGGTCCACCAGGGCCGCCGTCGCCGGGTCGGACTCGACCATGTCGGGCCAGCCGCCGTCGCGGGTGTAGCCCTCCTCCGGCAGCTTCTTGGTCGCGTCGATGCCCGCCTTGCCGCCCCAGAACTGCTGGTACGAGGCGTGGTCCAGGTGGTCCACCGGCCCCTCGACCACGGTGAGGTCGCGGGAGTAGTCGGTGTTGCCGAGGGCCCGCCAGGACACCTCGTGCAGGTCGTGGACGTCGCAGTCCTTGTCCACCACGATGATCAGCTTGGTCAGCGACATCATGTGCGCACCCCAGATGGCGTGCATCACCTTCTGGGCGTGCTTGGGGTACTTCTTGTCGATCGAGACGATCGCGCAGTTGTGGAAGCCGCCGGACTCGGGCAGGTGGTAGTCCACGATGTCCGGGACGATGATCTTCAGCAGCGGCAGGAAGAAGCGTTCCGTCGCGCGGCCCAGCGGGCCGTCCTCCGTCGGCGGCCGGCCGACGACGATCGACTGGAGCAGCGGACGCTTCCGCATCGTCACACAGTCGATCTTCAGCGCGGGGAAGGGCTCCTGCGGGGTGTAGAAGCCGGTGTGGTCGCCGAACGGACCCTCCGGCAGCATCTCCCCCGGCTCCAGCCAGCCCTCGATCACGACCTCCGCGTTGGCCGGGACCTGGAGCGGGACGGTCTTGCAGTCGACCATCTCGATCCGCTTGCCCGCCACGAACCCGGCGAACAGGTACTCGTCGATGTCGCCCGGCAGCGGCGCGGTCGAGGCGTAGGTGACGGCCGGCGGGCAGCCGAAGGCGATCGCGACCGGCAGCCGCTCACCGCGCGCCGCGGCGACGGCGTAGTGGTTGCGGCTGTCCTTGTGGATCTGCCAGTGCATGCCGATGGTGCGCTTGTCGTGCCGCTGGAGGCGGTAGAGCCCGAGGTTGCGCACGCCGGTCTCGGGGTGCTTGGTGTGGGTCAGGCCCAGGTTGAAGAAGTCGCCGCCGTCCTTGGGCCAGGTGAACAGCGCCGGCAGCAGGTCCAGGTCCACGTCGTCCCCGGTGAGGACGACCTCCTGGACGGGCGCGGACTCGCCCTTCACCTTCTTCGGCGGCACGTGCACCATCGAGCCGAGCTTGCCGAAGGCCTCGCGGACGCCGATGAAGCCCTGCGGCAGCTCGGGCTTCAGCAGACCGCCGATCTTCTCGCTGATCTCGCCGTACGACTTCAGGCCCAGGGCCTTCAGGAGGCGGCGGTCGGTGCCGAAGACGTTCATCGCCAGGGGCATCGCCGAGCCGCGCACGTTCTCGAAGAGCAGCGCGGGGCCGCCCGCCTTGTTCACTCTGTCGACGATCTCCCCGACCTCCAGGTACGGGTCGACTTCGGCCTTGATGCGCTTGAGGTCGCCCTCCCGCTCCAGGGCCCGGAGCAGCGAGCGGAGATCGTCGTAAGCCATGGGCCCCAGTATCCGTCACCGCATACCCTGGGGACGTCACCGGGGCCCCGCGCGGGCCCGCCGCCACTGCCCGGGAGTCGGTCCCACACCGTGCTGCGCTATCTGCCGTTCCTGCTGATCATCGCGCTGACCATCTACGCCTTCATCGACTGCCTGAACACCCCGGAGGAGGAGGTCAAGAGCCTCCCGAAGGGGGTGTGGGTGCTGATCATCCTGCTGTTCTCGATCGTCGGCCCGGTGGTGTGGCTGCTCGCCGGCAAGAAGCGCGCGGCGGCCGGCGGCGCGGGCGGTTTCGGCGGGGGCTTCGGCGGGGGCGGCCGGGCGCGCCGTACGCAGTGGGTGGCGCCCGACGACAACCCCGAGTTCCTGCGCTCGCTGCGCAAGGACGAGGAGAAGGACAAGGACGACCAGGGCTAGGCGTCGACCAGGGCTAGGCCACGGCCGGGGCTAGGCGGCGTACGAGGCACGCAGCTGCGACCAGCGGGCGTCGGTCCAGGACGGCCAGTCCGCCGGGTGCCCGGCGAGCGCGGCCTCCAGCATCTCGAAGTGGTCGTGCCAGCCGGCCAGGCAGTCCAGGCGCTCCTCGTCGTCGCCGCCGCGCTCGTCGAGGAAGCGGATCACCGTCGAGTCGGTGCCGACGGGCTCCAGGTGGAAGCGGATCCGGCCGTGCTCGGAGACGGTGTACTCCACCACCCGCTCGGTGTCCCAGGCCGTGACCTCCCCCGACACCCGGGTGCCGGAGTTGGGCCAGCGCAGGGTGACGGCCCCGCCGAGGCGGCGTTCCAGCACGTCGGCCGCCGCCAGCCAGGTCTGCAGCCCGTCGGCCGTGGCCAGGAACGGCCACACGGCTTCGTAGGCGTACGGGACGTGCAGTTCGAAGCGGATCAGCCAGCGGCCGGGGCCGCGCGGCTCGCTGGTGGCATGGCTCACGGGAGACATACCACCAGCGTCCCACCGTCCGCGGTCAGACGCCCGCGTAGGAGTGCTTGCCGCTCAGCAGGATGTTGACGCCGTAGTAGTTCCAGATCCAGCAGGCGAAGGCGAAGAGCGCCAGGTAGGCGGCCTTGCGGCCCTTCCAGCCGGCGGTGGCCCGCGCGTGCAGGTAGCAGGCGTACGCCACCCACGTCACGAACGACCAGACCTCCTTGGGGTCCCAGCCCCAGTAGCGTCCCCAGGCGTCGCCCGCCCAGATCGCGCCCGCGACGATGGTGAACGTCCACAGCGGGAAGACGGCCGCGTTGATCCGGTACGAGAACTTGTCGAGGGTGGCCGCCGACGGCATCCGCTCCAGCACCGAGGCGCGGAAGCGGCCCGGGGTCTTCCCGGCCTCCAGGTGGCTCTCGTAGCTGTCGCGGAAGAGGTAGAGGACCGCTCCGGCCGCGCCGATGTAGAAGACCGCGCCGCAGAAGATGGCGGTGGACACGTGGATCCACAGCCAGTACGAGTGCAGGGCCGGGACCAGCTGGTCACTGGCGGTGTACAGCCAGGTGGTGGCGATGCCCAGGTCCAGCAGGACCGAGGTGACCAGGATCAGGCCGAGCCAGCGGACGTTCTTCTTCAGCGCCAGCAGCGCCAGGTAGGCGCCGACCGCGACCGTGGAGAAGGTCAGGTTGAACTCGTACATGTTGCCCCAGGGGGCACGCTCCACCGACAGGGCGCGCGAGACCACGCCGGAGGCCTCGATGAGGAAGCCGAGGACGGTCAGCGAGACCGCGATGCGGCCGTACAGGTCGCCCTTCTCGGTGCCGCCGGCCGCGCCGGGGCCGTCCGGGACATCGCGGACGCCCGCGGCGGCGCGGGTGACGACCTTCGGCTTGTCCAGGACGGCCGTGCCGCCGCCCTTGGTCCGCACCTGCACGGCGGGCGCCGCGCCGGCCGCGGCGGCCGGGGTCAGCGCGGCGGCCGTACGGCCGACCTTGCTGCGGCTGCCGAACACCCACTCCGTGATGTGCGCGAAGAAGGCGAGCGTGTAGACCGCCATCGACGCGTAGACCAGCTTGTTGCTGAGATCGGCGAGGCTCTCGTTCGTCGCCGCCGCGAGCAGCGTCATGCGCGCTCCCCTTCTTCTTCTGTCGTGGTGCCGGCTTCCGCCGGCACGGCCGGCGCCGGGCTCGGCGCCGTCTCGTAGAGGGCGGCGGAGAGCACCGAAAGCTCCTCGGGGAGCTTCGCGGACTCGCTGCGGCCCAGGCCCGCCATCTCGACGACGGTCACGCCGTCCTCGCCGCGCACCGCGCGGACCCAGACCCGGCGGCGCTGGACGAACAGGGACGCGGCCAGACCGCCGATGGCGATCACGGCGCCCCCGAGGGCCAGCCCGGAGGCGGGCTGGTGGGTGACGGAGAAGGTGGCCCAGCGCTCGATGCCCTCGAACTTCACCGTGCCGGCGCCGTCGGGGAGGGTCATCGTCTCGCCGGGCAGCAGCCGCTGCTTGAACAGCTGCCCCTCGGGGTCCTTGAACTCCTGCATCTTGGAGGTGTTCAGCTGGTACACGTTCTGCGGCAGACCCGCGTCCACGCCGAGGCTGCCGTGGTAGGCGCTGAGGGCGAGGACGGGGAAGTTCAGGTCCGGGAACTGGGAGAGCATGGTGCCCTTGCCGGCGCCCGCGAACGTCGGCACGAACATGGCGTTGAAGCCGAGCTGTTCCTTGTCGCCGTTCTTGTTGTGGTAGCCGTCGGGGACCTTCACGGCGCCCGAGGAGCTGAGGTTGCCGTCGAAGGGCAGCATCGGGACGGCGTCCCGGTAGACGACCTTGCCGCTCGGGTCGGTCACCGAGATGACCGGGGCGTAGCCGTGGCCCAGCAGGTAGATCTTCGAGCCGTCGATCTCCAGCGGCTTGTTGACCTCGATCTCGGCCTTCTTCGACGCGCCCTCGGCACCCTCGCTGTAGGTGACGTACGCCTTGAAGTCGCGGGCGGTGCCCTTCTGCGGGCCGCTCTTCTCGTAGCTGGCGTCGAACTTGTCCAGGGTGAACGAGAACGGCGCGAGGTCGTCGGCGGAGAAGAGGCTGCCGGACTTGAAGTCGTCGTACTGGGTCAGCGTGTTCGAGAAGCCCTTGCCGCGCAGGACGAGCTTGCCGCCCTCGGACTTGAACAGCTGCCCGCAGGCGAAGGCCACCAGCATCACGATCAGGGCGATGTGGAAGGCCAGGTTGCCGGCCTCGCGCAGGTAGCCCTTCTCGGCGGCGACGGCGCCGCCCGAGGCCTCGGTGCGGAAGCGGCGCCGACCGAGCAGGGCCTTCGCGGAGGAGAGGACCTCCTCCGGGGCCGTCTCCGTACGCCAGGTCGTGTACGCCGGCAGCCGGTCGAGGCGGCGCGGCGCGCCGGGCGGGCGGCCGGTGAGCTGGCCGACGAACTGCCAGGTGCGCGGGACGATGCAGCCGATCAGCGACACGAACAGCAGGATGTAGATCGCGGAGAACCACACGGAGCTGTAGACGTCGAAGAGCTGGAGCTTCTCGGCGACCGGGACCCAGAACTCGTGGGTCTTCTTCCACTCCGCGACCTTCATCGCGTCGACCTGGGTCTGCGGGATGAGGGAGCCGGGGATCGAGCCGAGGGAGAGCAGGAACAGCAGGATCAGCGCCACGCGCATGGAGGTGAGCTGGCGCCAGAACCAGCGGGCCCAGCCGACGACCCCGATGCCGACGGGGGCGGCGGCGCCGTCCTCGACGGGGGCCGTGGACAGCTGCGCGCGGGCGGCCTCGTCCTCGTTCGGCGCCTCGGCGGGCGCCTTGTCGGTCGTACTCATGTGCCTGTAGTCCCTCAGATCCCCACCGTGAAGCCGTTGGTCCAGCTCTGCATCTCATTGACGATGCTGAACCACATTCCTGTGACGAGCAGCAGACCGGTCACGATCAGCATGCCGCCACCGATGCGCATCACCCACGCATAGTGCTTCTTCACCCACCCGAACGCGCCGAGCGCCTTGCGGAAGGCGACGGCCGCGAGGATGAAGGGCACGCCGAGACCGAGGCAGTACACGGCCGTCAACAGGGCGCCGCGGCCGGCGGTGGCCTCGTTGATGGAGAGGGTGCCGACGGCCGCGAGGGTCGGCCCCATGCAGGGGGTCCAGCCGATGCCGAAGAGGACACCGAGCACCGGCGCCCCCAGCAGACCCGCGGTCGGCTTCCTGTGGAAGCGGAACTCGCGCATCGTCAGGCCCGGGATCCAGCCCATGAAGAACAGCCCGAGCAGGATCACGAGGACGCCCATCACCCGGGTGATGATCTCCTTGTTCTCCCCCTGGAAGACCTGGCCGAACTGGCCGAAGAGCGCGCCGGTGGAGACGAAGACGGCGGTGAACCCGAGGATGAACAGGCTCGCGCCCGCCACCATCCGCCCGCGCCGGGCCTCGGCGAGGTCGGCGCCGCTGACCCCGGTCACGTAGGACAGATAGCCGGGGACGAGCGGCAGGACGCAGGGGGAGAAGAAGGAGACCAGCCCCGCGAGCAGGGCGATCGGCAGGGCGATCAGCAGCCCGCCGGACAGCACGGTCGTGTTCACGCCGGTCGACTCGGCGGCGAGGAGGTGCTCGACCACGAGGTCACTGCTCCGCGAGGAGCGGGTCGATCATCGAGCGCAGCTGCTCCTCGTTGACCGCGGCCAGGGTACGGGCCGCGATCCTGCCCTCCTTGTCGAGGAGGACGGTGGAGGGGATCGCCGACGGGTTCAGGGTGCCCTTGGGGAAGCGCAGCATCAGCTTGCCGTCCGGGTCGTACAGGCTCGGGTAGGTGATCCCGAAGTTCTGCTCGAAGGCGGCGGCGTTCTGCGTGCTGGTGTCGCGGGTGTTGATCCCGACGAACGCCACGTCCTTGCCGGCGTCGCCGAGCTCCTTGGAGACCTTCGCGAAGTAGGGGGCCTCGGCGCGGCAGGGCGGGCACCAGGAGCCCCAGACGTTGAGGACGACGACCTTGCCCTTGAGGGTGGTGGTGTCCAGCGTCTTGCCGTCGACGGTCGCGCCGTCCAGCTTGGGGGCGGCGGCCCGCTCGCCCCTGGCGACGGTCGAGATGCCGCTGGGACCCGTCACGTAGTTGCCGCCGGCGGACCCGGACGACTTGCCGCCGCTGTCGCCGCACGCCGTCAGGGTCAGGGCGCTGGCGAGGGTCACCGCGGTCAGCAGGAGGGCGCGGCCGCTGGTCGAGCGGCGGCGACGGGGGGCGCGGCTAAGGCTCATGTGAAAAGTTTCGCATGAGCGATTTGCGGATCTTCCGCACCCCCCGACGGGGCGTCGAGGCCCAGGTCAGGCCACCCGGCTACGCGCCGAACGCCTTGGACTTCCCCTTCACGGGCTTCGCTCCTGCCAGCAGGTGCGCCGGAACCAGGTCCCGCGCGGGCTCGCTGTAGCCCACCGACACCAGCTTGTCGTCCTGGTACGTGAACGACGTCAGCGAGGCCAGCGTGCACTGCCGGCGCCGCGGGTCGTGCCACAGCCGCCGCTTCTCCGCGAAGCTGCGCACGATCCAGATCGGCAACTGGTGGCTGACCGCCACCGCCTCGTGGCCGCGCGCCGCGTCCCGGGCCGCCTCGATCGCGCTCATCATCCGCACGACCTGCTCGACGTACGGCTCGCCCCACGACGGCTTGAACGGGTTCGTCAGGTGCTTCCAGTTGCCCGGCTTGCGCAGCGCGCCGTCGCCGACGCCGAAGGTCTTGCCCTCGAAGACGTTGCCCGCCTCGATCAGCCGCCCGTCGGTGGCCAGCTCCAGGCCGTGCGTCTTCGCGATCGGCGCGGCCGTCTCCTGCGCCCGCTCCAGGGGGGAGGCCACCACGTAGGTGACGTCCCGGTCCTGGAGGTGCTCGGCGACCCGGTCGGCCATCCGCCGGCCCAGCTCGGACAGGTGGTAGCCGGCGCGGCGCCCGTACAGGACCCCGTCGGGGTTGTGGACCTCGCCGTGCCGCATCACGTGGACGACGGTGATGTCGCTCATGCGGTCGCCTCCGCGGCGGCTCGGGCGGCGGCGGGCAGCGCGGCCGCGACGCGCTCGATCGCGCGCTCGTCGTGGGCGGTGGACACGAACCAGGACTCGAACGCCGACGGCGGCAGGTAGACGCCCTGCGCCAGCATCGAGTGGAAGAACGCGTTGAAGCGGAAGCCCTCCTGCTTCTTCGCGTCGTCGTAGTCGCGGACCTCGTCCGGGGTGAAGAAGACGGAGAACATGTTGGAGGCCGTCTGCAGCCGGTGCGCCACGCCCTCCTTGGCCAGCGCGGCCGTCACCAGGCCCTGGATCTCCTGCGACACCGCGTCGACCTTCTCGTACGCGGCGTCGTCCAGCAGCCGCAGCTGCGCGAGACCGGCGGCGGTGGCGACCGGGTTACCGGAGAGCGTGCCCGCCTGGTAGACCGGGCCGGCCGGCGCGAGGTGGCCCATCACGTCCGCGCGGCCGCCGAAGGCCGCCGCCGGGAAGCCGCCGCCCATGACCTTGCCGAAGGTCATCAGGTCCGGCTTGACGCCGTCGACGCCGTACCAGCCGGCCTTGGAGGTACGGAATCCGGTCATCACCTCGTCGGAGATGTACAGCGCGCCGTTCTCCCGGCACAGGTCGGCGAGGCCCTGGTTGAAGCCCTCCAGCGGGGTGACCACGCCCATGTTGCCGGGGGCCGCCTCGGTGATCACGCAGGCGATCTCACCGGGGTGCGCGGCGAAGGCCGCCCGCACCGCTTCGAGGTCGTTGTAGGGGAGCACGATCGTGTCGCCGGCCTGCGCGCCCGTCACCCCGGGGGTGTCGGGCAGGGCGAACGTCGCCAGGCCGGAACCGGCGGCGGCCAGCAACGCGTCGACGTGACCGTGGTAGCAGCCGGCGAACTTGACGACCTTGGCGCGACCGGTGAAGCCGCGGGCCAGCCGGATCGCCGACATGGTCGCCTCGGTGCCGGAGGACACCAGGCGCACCTGCTCGACGGGCTCGATCCGGGCGACGATCTCCTCGGCGAGGGCGACCTCGCCCTCGCCGGGCGTGCCGAAGGAGGTACCGCGGGCGACCGCGGCCTGGACGGCCTCGATCACCTCGGGGTGGGAGTGGCCGAGGATCATCGGCCCCCACGAGCAGACCAGGTCGACGTACTCACGCCCGTCGGCATCGGTCAGGTAGGGACCGGTACCGGACACCATGAACCGGGGCGTACCGCCCACGGCACGGAAGGCGCGGACGGGAGAGTTCACGCCGCCGGGGGTCACGAGGGACGCGCGCTCGAAGAGCGTCTGCGAAACTGGGGCTTCATACGGGTACGGGTAGCTCACACCAGCCATGGTCTCAGAGGCCGCGACAGACTTGCGGAGGGGCGTTTCACCGCGCCGCCTCGGGGGAGGTCACTGCCATGATGATCAGGCTGCGTGGCGGGGGCCGCGAAGCCGGGGCAGGAAATACCAGTCGGGTGGAGATATGCAACGCGGTGGTGGACCGGGCGAGGGTACGGACGGCCTGGACCCGCAGCGCGCCCGCGAGGCCCGCCGCCGAGGCAAGCACCGCCGCACCGCGGAGGCCGCGGAGGCGTCCGCCGCCCCCGGCCCCGGCCGCCCCCCGGAGGACCCGGAGCGCCGGGAGCGCCCGGAGGGCCGGCCCCGCAAGGACGGCCGCGACGACCGCCGGGAACGCACCGCCGACGCCGACTCCCCCGCCACCTCCGCCCTCCCCGCCATCCCCGAGGTCTCGGACGTCTCCGACGTCCCGGATCCGGACGGCACGCCCAAGGGCGGCCGCGGCATGGGCGTGACCTACAAGTACTTCGGCGCCCCCGACGGCGCGACGGCCGCGCGGGTGCCGGTGACCATGCGGCCGGAGGAGCTGGGCGGCGACGAGCTCGGCATGGGCGGCATGTTCACCAAGATCAAGCCGGAGACGATGGCCGCGATGGTCCTCACCGGCATCGAGGGGATACCGCTGCACAAGGTGCCGCCGCTGGAACTGGTCGTCCTGCACCCGGACTACGCGGTGGTCAAGCTCCCGATGACGGTCGTCGACCCGCTGCGCGGGGTGGGCGAGGAGTCGGTGGGCGCCGCCGCCTTCATCTGGTCGACGGTCCCCGACCGCGGCGGACCCCGGGACGCGTTCAACGTCTACCAGCTGCTGCACGAATGGCAGGACTTCTCCCACCGCCTCCATGAGAACGGCCACCAGGCGTACTGCCTCGTCTGGCCGTAGCCGGTGGTCGGCGCCGCGTGCCGGGTGCCGGGTGCCGCTGCGCGGAGCGCGTCCCCTGCCCGCCCTTCCACCGTTCCTCAGCCCAGCTACCGCTGGGAGGTGCCCCCAGGGCTCCGCCCGGACCCGTTCCGAGCGCTCCGCGCCCGTGCGCTCAAACGCCGCGCGGGCTGGAATTTCGCTGCGCGAAATCCAGCCCCGCCTGGGGGCACCTCCCAGCGGTAGCTGGGGGAGTTTGAGGCGCGGGGTCTGGGGCGGAGCCCCAGGAGGCTCCGCGCAGCGGCCAGCCCCGCCCCGGCCCCGGCCGGCCCGCGTCAGGCGACCGTGAGGACCACGCGCCCCCGCGTCCCCGGCGCGGCGAGCGCCGCGTGCGCCTCGGCCGCCTCCGCGAGGTCGAACGTCCGCGCGACCCGCAGCGTCAGCGCCCCCGCGTCGACCAGCGCGGCCAGCCGGCCCAGCTCCGCACCGTCCGCCGCGACCTCCTGCTCCACCACCCGCACCCCCCGCTCGGCGGCCGGCGCCGCCCCCGGGATCAGCCCCACGTACGCCCCGCCGTCACGGACGAACCCCAGCGCGGCAGCCCCCAGCACCGCCGCGTCCAGCACCCCGTCGACCGGCCCGGCCGGCTCCGCCCCCCGCGGGACGAACTCCTTCGCGCCCAGGGACCGTACGAGTTCCTCGTCCCCTTCCCCCGCCAGGGCCGTCACCGCCAGCCCCGCCCGCACGGCCAGCTGGACGGCGATGCCGCCCACCGACCCGGCCGCGCCGGTGATCAGCACCGAGTCACCCGCAGCCAGCCCCAGCAGGCCCAGCGCCCGCGCGGCCGTCAGCCCGCTCAGCGGCAGCGCCGCCGCCACGGCCGCCTCGACCGACTCCGGCGCCGGCGCCACCGCCGAGGCGTCGAGCACCACGTACTCGGCGTGCGTGCCGAGCGGCTTGACCGGCCCGTAGTGCAGGCCGACCACCCGGCGGCCGGGCGTCCACTCCTCCACACCCGCGCCGACCTCGTCGATCTCCCCCGCCACGTCCCAGCCGAGCCCGATCCGCCCACCGGCCCCGCCGAAGACGCCCGCGCGCACCGCCCCGTCCACCGGGTTGACCCCGGCGGCCCGCACCCGGACCCGGACCTGTCCGGCCCCCGGCCGCGGCACCTCCACCTCGGCCACCCGCACCTGCTCCGGCCCGCCGAAGGCGTCCACCACCACGGCCCGCATGGTCTCGATCCCCGTCATCGTCTCTCCCCGTTCGTTCGTTCCGACGCGTTCGTCCGTTCCGATGACCACTAACCTAAGGAGAGGTACTCTCTTTCCGTAAGTACGTACTTCGGAGTGCGTACCCGACCCGGAAGTGGGCACCCATGGCCACCCAGACCGCCGCCGCCCGCCGCGAGGACGCGCGCGCCGCCTACGACGCCTTCGTCAAGGAGTGCCCCACCTCCCAGCTCCTGGCCCGCATCAGCGACAAGTGGGTCGGCCTCGTCCTCAGCGCCCTCGGCGAAGCCGACAACGGCTCCCTGCGCTACAGCGAACTCGGCCGCAAGATCCCCGGCGTCAGCCAGAAGATGCTCACCCAGACCCTCCGCTCCCTCGAACGCGACGGCATCGTCACCCGCTCCGTCACCGCCACCGTCCCCGTCCGCGTCGACTACCGCCTCACCGAACTCGGCGGGAGCCTCGGCTGCCTCCTCTCCTCCGTCAAGCGCTGGGCCGAGAACCACTTCGACGACGTCAGCGCCCACCGCCAGGCCTACGACGAAGCCCGGTAATTCCGCCGCGCCGCCCCCAACCCCGATGGCATGCTGGGACCGTGAACGGTCCCGGTATTGAGCTCACCCTCGCCCCTGAACTACGCCTCTTCGCGCCGCCCAGCCGGCGCCTGGACCGCGTACCGACCGCCACCGACGGCGCCTCCAGCCTCGGACACGTCGTCGAATCCGCCGGCGTACCGCTCACCGAGGTCGGCCGCCTCCTCGTCGACGGCAGCGAGGTGCCCGTCTCGTACGTGCCCCGGGCCGGCCAGTCCGTCGAGGTGCTCGGCGTCGACCGCCCCCAGCGGATCCCCGGCGCCCCGCTGCGCTTCCTCCTCGACGTCCACCTCGGCACCCTCGCCCGCCGCCTGCGCCTGCTCGGCGTCGACGCCGCCTACGACAACGAGGACCCCGGCGACCCCGCCCTCGCCGCCCGCTCCGCCGCCGAGCGCCGCGTCCTGCTCTCCCGCGACCGGGGCCTGCTGCGCCGCCGCGAGATCTTCGCCGGCGCCTACGTCTACAGCGACAACCCCGACGAGCAACTCCGCGACGTCCTCGGCCGCTTCGCCCCCGCCCTGGCCCCCTGGACCCGCTGCACCGCCTGCAACGGCACCCTGCGGGAGGCCGACAAGGACAGCGTGGGCGACCGCCTGGAGCACGGCACGCAGCGCTCGTACGACGTCTTCGCCCAGTGCGCCGACTGCGAGCGCGTCTACTGGCGCGGCGCCCACCACTCCCGCCTGGAGCGGATCGTCGACGAGGCCCTGGCCGAGTTCGGCGACGGCGCCACCGTCTGACACCCGCCCCCGGGGACGCCGCCGCAGCCGTCAGAACGCGTAGGCGTCCCCGGTGTCCAGCGCCAGCACCACGTGCTCGTTGTTGCCGCGGTTGCGGTCCGTCGCGCCGCCGTTCCACCAGGTGTCGATCCGCACCGTCACCTCCGCCGGCTTCTCCCGCAGCCCCAGCACCAGCCCGATGTGCCGCCCCGGCCCGTGCTCGGGCAGCGGCCCCGTCTCGCACACCACCTCGCGCTCCCCCGCCCGCGCACACCCGCCGGCCGGCGCCCGCACGTCCGCCAGGTCCGCCGACAGCCGCACCCGCACCGTCGCGTTCTCCAGCGCGGACGGTCCCTCGTTCCGCGGCACCATCCACACCCTCAGCTGCCCCTTCACCAGGAACACCCGCCCGTGGTAGGCCACGTCCGCCTCCGGCCCGGCCCACGCACCCGCCGGCCCGGCCCCCGCACCCGCCCCCGCCAGCACCAGCAGGCCCGCCACCACCACACTCCGCACGGCACCACGGCGCACCGCCACCACCTCCTCGCGCGGACGGTAACCACCCCGGCCCACCACCGATCGGACCATCACACGAACGAGGGCGAGCCCACCCCCCATTCGCCACCGCTCCCGTACGCGCCCCGTCAGCGCCCCGGCCTATGCTGGCGAGCGTTCGCCCGCAATCCGCACGGACGAACGAGCGCACGCCACCGCGACCGCACATCGCGACCGAACGAGGAGCCCCGCCCATGAGCACGCGCACGGCCACCCGAACCGCCGTAGTCACCGGCGCGAGCAGCGGCATCGGCGCGGCCACCGCCCGTCAGCTCGCCGCCGCCGGCTACCACGTCGTCCTCACCGCCCGCCGCAAGGACCGCATCGAGGCCCTCGCCGCCGAGCTCACCGCCGCAGGCCACGAAGCCACCGCCCACGCCCTCGACGTCACCGACCGCCCCGCCGTCGACGCCTTCGCCGCCTCCCTCTCCCGCTGCGACGTACTCGTCAACAACGCCGGCGGCGCCATCGGAGCCGAGCCCGTCGCCACCGGCGACCCGGCCGACTGGCGCACGATGTACGAGGTCAACGTCATCGGCACCCTCAACGTCACCCAGGCGCTCCTGCCCGCCCTCACCGCGAGCGGCGACGGCACGGTCGTCGTCCTGTCCTCCACCGCCGGCCACGCCACCTACGAGGGCGGCGCCGGCTACGTCGCCGCGAAGAACGGCGCCCGCGTCCTCGCCGAGACCCTCCGCCTGGAGATCGTCGGCCAGCCCGTCCGCGTCATCGAGATCGCGCCCGGCATGGTCAAGACCGACGAGTTCGCCACGACCCGCTTCCGCGGCGACAAGGAGAAGGCGGAGAAGGTGTACGCGGGCGTCGCACACCCCCTGTCCGCCGACGACGTGGCCGACACCATCACCTGGGCGGTGACCCGCCCCAGCCACGTCAACATCGACCTCCTCGTGGTCCGCCCCCGCGCCCAGGCCTCGAACACGAAGGTCCACCGCGAGCTCTAGACCAGCCCGGCACTCCGCAGGTACGGCATCAGGGGCGCGGGCCTCAGCCCCGCGGCCCTGGCCGCACCCAGCGCCCGGTCCAGGTCCGCCGCGAGGGTCGGCGTGAAGTGCAGCAGCACGATGTCCCCGCCCTTCAGCTGCGGGGTCGGCGGGGTCTGGTTCCAGGTGGTGAAGTCGTACGTCCAGGTGACGAGCGCCTTCACCCCGCACGCCTTGGCCGCCAGCCGCACGTCGTCGTCGACGGCCCCGTACGGCGGCCGCAGCAGCTTCGGCGCCTTCCCGAACGTCTCCTCCAGCCGCTCCCCGGCCCCGCACACCTCGGCGTCCTTCCCGGCGGCGTCCAGCGTGGTCAGATCGGGATGGTTGACGGTGTGGTTCTCCACCGTGACCCGCCCGCCGTCGACGAGATCGGTGAAGTAGCCGGTGTCGTACGCCGTGGCCCCCGGCAACAGGAACAGGGACGCGGGCACCCGCTTCTCCACGAGCGTCCGGGCGGCGTCGGCGTCATGCGTCCACCCGTCGTCGATGGTGATGAACACGACCTTCTCCGAGGTCGGCACATGCGCCACCACGGGCGGCAACCCCACGGCGGCCTGAGCCGACCCGCCGCCCCCGACCCCCAGCGACAACGCCGCGAGAGCGGCGACGAGCACACGAGTTCTCCACATGCCGCACACCTTGGTCTAGACCATCTCGCCCCGTCAACCCCCGCACCACAAGTGGAAGTTGCCCCCGCACACCACCGAAAGGCCCATCCGGGTGAATCCACACGAATCGTCGGCGGGCACCGCTACGCTCCGAAAGCGTGAGCCGCGAAAGGGAGGAAGCTATGGCCGTGATGCAGCACGAGACCACGATCGCGGAAGCCGCCGATCGACTCTCCAGGGAGCTTCCCAGGCACCGAGTGGAGATTCTCCAGGGGAGGCTCACCGTGACACCACCTGCCGACGGGGAGCATGCGCTCACTCTGAGCTGGCTGACCGAAAAGTTCTTCGAGGCCGGCGCCAAGAAGGCCGGGCTGCGCTACCTGCAGGGCATCGGCATCTGGCTGCCCACAGGACCCGACGACTACGCCATCCCGGACTTCGCACTCGTCACGGAGGACTTCCTGGACTTCAAGGGGCGAAACAACTGCTACTCCCCCGACGTGTTCCGCCTCATCGTCGAGGTGACCTCCTCGAACTGGGCGGATGACCTCGGCTCCAAGGTGGACTCCTACGCGAAAGCCGATGTCCCTTTCTACGTCATCGCCGACCGCCGCCACGACGAGGTGGTCGTCTGCCGCGACCCGCGCAACGGCACCTACCGCCTGAGGACATCCCACAAGCGCGGCACCTCCATCACCGTCCCCGAGTACGTCGGCGTGACGCTGGACCTCCCGGTGGATCTCCTTCTCGACGGCGAGTGAGAAGGGGCCGACACATGCGGAGGGGCCCGGACCGCAGCCGGTCCGGGCCCCCGCACTCCCCCGTCATCCCTTGACGCAGATGACCTGCTTCAGCTTCGCCACGACCCGCACCAGATCCGTCTGCTGGTCGATGACCTGCTCGATGGACTTGTCGGCACCCGGGATCTCGTCCACGACGCCGGCGTCCTTGCGGCACTCCACGCCCCGGGTCTGTTCCGCCAGGTCCCGCGCGGAGAACCGCTTCTTCGCCGCCGTGCGGCTCATCTTGCGGCCCGCGCCGTGCGAGGCGGAGTTGAAGGACTTCTCGTTGCCGAGCCCCTTCACGATGTACGAGCCCGTGCCCATCGAGCCGGGGATGATCCCGTACTCCCCGCTGCCGGCGCGGATCGCGCCCTTGCGGGTGACCAACAGGTCCATGCCGTCGTACCGCTCCTCCGCCACGTAGTTGTGGTGGCAGCTGATCTCCTGCTCGAAGGAGACCTTCGCCTTGCGGAACTCCCGCCGGACGACCTCCTTGAACAGGCTCATCATCGCCGCGCGGTTGTACTTGGCGTACTCCTGCGCCCAGAAGAGGTCGTTGCGGTACGCCTCCATCTCCGGGGTCGCGGCCAGGAACACCGCCAGGTCCCGGTCGACCAGGTTCTGGTTGTGGGCCAGGCCCCGGGCGACGCCGATGTGGTGCGCGGCCAGCTCGTTGCCGATGCCGCGCGAGCCGGAGTGCAGCATCAACCAGACCGATCCCGACTCATCGAGACAGAACTCGACGAAATGGTTTCCGGATCCGAGCGTTCCGATCTGCTTTATGGCGCGGTCCTGACGGAATTTGACCGCGTCGGCGATGTAGTCGAAGCGCTGCCAGAGATCCGCGTACCCCGTCTCCGAGAACCCGTACAGCCTCCCCGGGTCCACCGCCTCCCGGTGCATGCCCGCCCCCACGGGAATCGCCTGCTCGATGCGGGACCTCAGCTTCGACAGGTCGCCCGGGAGGTCGTTCGCCGTGAGGGAGGTCTTCACCGCCGACATGCCGCAGCCGATGTCCACCCCCACCGCCGCCGGGCAGACCGCGTCCTTCATGGCGATCACCGAGCCGACCGTCGCGCCCTTGCCGTAGTGGACGTCCGGCATCACGGCCAGGCCCTTGATCCACGGGAGGCCGGCGGTGTTCTGAAGCTGGCGCATCGCGCTGTCCTCGACCGACGCCGGGTCCGTCCACATCCTGATCGGGACCTTCGCCCCGGGCACCTCTACATACGACATAACAGAACAATCCCCCGGAAATCAGCAGAAAGGTAGGAGTACGCGAAAAGCCGCGCTCATACCCCCAAACCAGACAGGGAACCGGCGCCGGCACCAGCGTGTGCGATAGACATTGTGTCCATCCGTGCCCGAGTCGCGGCAACGGAATTTCCCGAGGACGCCAAGGAAGCCAGGGGAGCGAGTGAAGCCGATGGACGTGGAGCGCACGCGGATGCGGCGCCGATTCCTGCCGGGTGTCGCGATGCTCACCGCGCTCGCCGCGGGCGCGACCGCGTGCACCGGCGGCAGCGGTGTCGGCGGCGCCGGCGACCCGAAGAACGGCGGCAGCTCCGCCGCCCCCGCGCAGCCCGGCAAGTACCGCAGCCTCCCGCAGCCCTGCAAGGCGGTCGACGGCAAGCGGCTGCGGGCCATGCTCCCGGCCTCCGACTCCCTCACCACCGAGCAGCGCGAGCAGCTCTACGCCGGGACCGCCGAGTCCTCGTACGACGGCGACCGGCACGTGGGCTGCCGCTGGAACGCGCAGACGCCCGAGGCGACCCTGCTGCTGTCGGTCACCTTCGAGCGGGTGGTCTCCTACGACCGCGCCGCCGCCGGCGACGACGACAAGGCGCGCCAGGTGTACGTGCGCCGGCTGACGGACGCGCACCTGCCCTTCCCCGGCCCGAGCGCGAGCCCGAGCCCGAGCGCGAGCCCGGGTGCGGGGGCGAGCGCGAGCCCGGGTGCGGGAGCGAGCCCGAGCCCGGCCGCGGCCACGGTGGCCCCCGCCGCTCCCGCCACGGGCACGTCCGAGGTCCCGCCGGGCGGCGCCTCCCCGTCCCCCTCCTCCACTGCCTCCCCCGAGCTCGGCTCGCGCGTACTGGAGGGGCTCGGGAGCGAGGGGTTCCTCGACGACAAGCTGGGCGCGGCCGGGGCCACCGCCGCGCAGGCGCGCACCGTGCGGATCGTGTTCCGCACCTCGAACGTGATCGTCACCGTCGAGTACAGCGTGCAGCCGTCCGCCCCGGGCAAGGTCCCGCCGGCCGCGGAAACGCAGGACAAGGCGCGCCTGTTGGCCGAAGCCCTCGCGGAGCGGTTCGGTGAGTGAGCGCGCCGCCCCCGGGGGGCGCGCACGGCCCGCGTGACGGCGCGCACAGCAGGCGGGCTCCGGATCGGGCTACCGTTGCGGGGGTCCCACACCCCTGGGCACGACCCCGAAGCACCACCCGGAACCACCGAGATGTCCCCAACGTCTGAAGGAACCATGCACCGATCAGCCTCGCGCCTCACCCGCGTCCTCGCCTGCGCAGCCGTCCCCGTGGTCCTCACCGTCGCCGGCTGCTCCTCCGACTCGGGGAAGTCCTCCTCGGCCTCGGGCTCCGGCAAGAAGCCGTCGTCGTCCTCGTCCTCCGCGTCGGGCACGAAGGGCTCGGCCACGCTGGAGAAGGTGGCGTTCACGAAGCTGCCGGACCCCTGCAAGGCGGTGCCCGCCAAGACCGTCGAGTCCCTCGTCCACGACGCGAAGGACAAGAACGGCACGGCGGCCAAGTCGAACGACCTCGCCAACCGCGCCAGCTGCTCCTGGAACGGGCTGGAGACGGACGGCACGAAGGGCTCGCAGTACCGCTGGCTGTCGGTGTCCCTCGTGCGCTACGACTCGCACGCCTCCCTCGGCAGCGGCAACAAGCGCGCGGAGGAGCAGTACACCAAGCAGATAGAGCTGGCGAAGACCACCAAGGACGGTCACGACTTCAAGACCGAGCAGGCCGACGGGGTGGGTGACCAGGGCACGTCCGTGACCTACGGGATCAAGAAGGACGTGGACTTCTTCAACACCACGGTCGTCGCCCGCACGCAGAACGTCGTGATCACCCTCGACTTCAACGGTGCCGCCTATGAGGGCGCCGGCGCACCCGACCAGGCGAAGATGCTCCAGGACGCGATCGCCGCGACGAAGGAGGTCGTGACCTCGGTGGCCAACGGTGGCACCGAGCAGGCGCCTTCGGCTGCGGAGTCGCCGTCGGCTTCCGCTTCCCCGTCGGCGTCGGCCTCGCCCAAGCAGTAGGGGCCTACGACACGGGTGACGCAGGGTCACCCGTACGCTGTGCCTGCCTGTAGCTCGACAAGGGAGGGGATCGCGCGTGGCCGCGATGCAGCTGACCCGTACGCACCGGATCCTCGTCGGTGTCGTGGTCGCCGGAGCCGTCGTCATCGCGGGTATCGGTTTCGCGGGCTCGTACGCCGCGGTCCGCGCGCTGGCGCTGAAGAAAGGCTTCGGCAGTTTCTCGCTGGTGTTCCCGATCGGTATCGACGCGGGCATCTGCGTGCTGCTCGCGCTGGACCTGCTGCTGACGTGGATCCGGATCCCGTTCCCCTTGCTGCGGCAGACGGCCTGGCTGCTGACCGCGGCGACGATCGCGTTCAACGGGGCGGCGGCCTGGCCCGATCCGCTGGGCGTGGGCATGCACGCGGTGATCCCGGTGCTGTTCGTGGTCACCGTGGAGGCGGCGCGGCACGCCGTGGGCCGGATCGCGGACATCACCGCGGACCGGCACATGGAGGGGGTGCGGATCACCCGCTGGCTGCTGTCGCCGGTGCCGACGTTCAAGCTGTGGCGCCGGATGAAGCTGTGGGAGCTGCGCTCGTACGAGCAGGCGGTCGGGATGGAGCAGGACCGGCTGATCTACCAGGCGCGGCTCCAGGCCCGGTACGGGCGGGCGTGGCGGCGCAAGGCGCCGGTGGAGGCGCTGATGCCGCTGCGGCTGGCCCGGATCGGCGTGCCGCTGGCGCAGACGGCTCCGGAGGGGCTGGCGGCGGCGGGGATCGACCCGGTGCTGCTGCCTCCGGCGGTCGTGAAGGCCCAGCCGGTCGCGGCGGGGGCCGCGGTGACGGCCGGTGACGCCGCTGCCGCGCCGGCCCTGCCGGCGGGTCCGGGCGCGGGCGCCGTGGCCTCCGCGGCGGTCCCGGCCCAGGCGGCGGCGCCCGCTCCCGCCGTGGCGGCGGCTCCGCAGGCCGCCGGTGCGGCGCCGATGGGGCCGCAGGCGCCGACCGGGGTCCAGGGGCCGGCCGGAGCCGAGGGGCCGGCCGCGGTCCAGCGGCCGACCGGGCTCCAGGGGCTTGCGGAGGCCGAGGGCGCGGACGGGCCCGGGGTTCCGGAGCAGTGGGAGGGCCTGGACCGGGCCGCCGCACGCCGGGGCCAGGCCAAGCTCGCGCAGGCGCCGGCGCCGTTCGCGGTGGCCCCGGAGGCCATGCCGGCCGCCCATGACAGTGCCTGGTTCGCCGCGCCGAAGGCCCCGCAGGCGACGTACGAGGGCCGCTACAACCCGCAGTACGTGGAGGGTCTGGAGCCGACCCCGGTGATGCCGCCGACGGGCCCGGAGGAGCAGGGCTCCTTCCCGGAAGCCGCCGGGGCCGCCGGGTCCTTCGAGTCCGACGAGGCGCACGACGCCCAGGACCAGGAGAAGTTCGAGGAAGCGGCGTACGAGGCGTACCACGCCCACGTGGAGGCGATCGGCGGCCACCCCACGGCCCAGCAGCTGGCCCAGGCCCTGGTGGACTACGGGTTCGACCACCCGGACAGCGTCGCGGTCATCGACGCGATGATGCCGGCGCTCAAGCAGCGCTACCAGCGCGGCCTGGAGAACAAGTTCATCTCCTGAGCGGTGCGCACGCGGAAGGGCCCGCACCCCCGGTGACTCCGGTGGTGCGGGCCCTTCCGTTTCAGCGGTGCCCGCGGCCTCAGGCGGCGAGCAGCTTGCGGACCCGGTCCGCCCCGACCGCGAGGAGCAGCGTGGGCAGGCGGGGGCCGGTCTCGCGGGTGACGAGCAGGCGGTAGAGCAAGGCGAAGAACTCGCGCTGGGCGACCTTCAGCTCCGGCGTCGGCTTGGCGTCGGGCTCCAGGCCGGCCATCACCTTCGGGACGCCGTAGACGAGGGTGGTGAGCCCGTCGAGCGACCAGTGGGTGTCGAGGCCCTCCAGCAGCATGGCCAGGGAGCGGCGGGCGTCCTCGTCGAGGGAGGCGAGCAGCTCGGCGTCGGGCTCCTCGCGGACGAGGGTGCGCTGGTCGGCCGGGACCTGGGTGGTGATCCAGTTCTCGGCGCGGTCCAGGCGCGGGCGGACGTCGTCCAGGGAGGTCAGCGGCTGCGACGGGTCCAGGTCGGAGAGGATCCGGAGCGTCTGCTCGTCGTGTCCGGCGGTGATGTCGACGACCGACGCGAGGGTGCGGTACGGCATCGGGCGCGGGGTGCGGGGCAGCTCGTGGGAGGCCACGCGGACGGCGCGGGAGTGGGCGGCGGCGTCGGCCGGCAGCACGGAGCCGTCGGCGACCTTGCCCTCCAGCTTGTCCCACTCGTCGTACAGGCGCTGGATCTCCTGGTCGAAGGCGATCTTGAAGGACTGGTTCGGGCGGCGGCGCGCGTACAGCCAGCGCAGCAGCTGCGGTTCCATGATCTTCAGCGCGTCGGCCGGGGTGGGGACGCCGCCCTTGCTGGAGGACATCTTGGCCATGCCGCTGATGCCGACGAACGCGTACATCGGGCCGATGGGCTGCTCGCCGCCGAAGAGGCCGACGATCTGGCCGCCGACCTGGAAGGAGGAGCCCGGGGAGGAGTGGTCGACGCCGGAGGGCTCGAAGACGACGCCCTCGTAGGCCCAGCGCATGGGCCAGTCGACCTTCCAGACCAGCTTGCCGCGGTTGAACTCGGAGAGCTTGACGGTCTCGGTGAACTGGTCCTCGGTGCAGACGTAGGTCAGCTCGGTGGTCTCGTCGTCGTACGCGGTGACCTTGGTGAAGTCCTTGTTGCACGCGCCGCAGTAGGGCTTGTACGGGAAGTACTCGGCGCCCTCGGCACTGCCGTCGTCCTCGCCCGCGGCGCCGGAGCCCTCGGCGGCCTCGATCTCGGCCTCGTCGAGGGGCTTCTGCTGGGGCTTCTTGCCGCCCGGCTTCTGCTTGGTGCGGTACTGGTCGAGGACGGCGTCGATGTCGCCGCGGTGCTTCATCGCGAACAGGACCTGGTCGCGGTAGGCGCCGGAGGTGTACTGCTCGGTCTGGCTGATGGGGTCGTACTCGACGCCCAGCTCGGCCAGGGAGGCGACCATGGCGGCCTTGAAGTGCTCGGCCCAGTTCGGGTACGGGGAGCCCTCGGGGGCGGGCACGGAGGTCAGCGGCCGGCCGATGTGCTGGGCGTGGGACTCCTCGGTGACGCCGGGGATGCCCTTGGGGACCTTGCGGTAGCGGTCGTAGTCGTCCCAGGAGATGAGGTGGCGGACCTCGTGGCCCCGGCGGCGGATCTCGTCCGCGACCAGGTGCGGGGTCATGACCTCGCGCAGGTTGCCCAGGTGGATCGGGCCCGAGGGGGAGAGGCCGGACGCGACGACGATGGTTTTGCCCGGGGCTCGGCGCTCCGCCTCGGCGATGACCTCGTCCGCGAAACGGGAGACCCAGTCGGTCTCTGTGTTGCTCTGCGCGCTCTGAGCCACGACACGTCCTTCTATCTCGAATGCTGGCTTCGGCCATTCTCCCAGACGGAAGGGGCCGCTCCGGGGTTGCTTCCGTCTGGTGATACGGCAGGCGATATGCCGAGAACCAGGCAGCCTCCGCGTGGGATACTCGGCACTTGTCGAAAGCGCCCAAGACCCACTCGGGCACAACCTCACAGGAACGGCAGCTCATGGCCTCGGTCCCTTCCCTCGCCTCCTCCGTCGAACAGCGCGTCTCGGACGCCCTCGCCTCCGCCCTGCCGGAGGCCGGTGCGGCCGACCCGCTGCTGCGACGAAGCGACCGGGCCGACTTCCAGGCCAACGGCATCCTGGCGCTCGCGAAGAAGGCCAAGGCCAACCCGCGCGAGCTGGCGACGACCGTGGTCGAGGCCATCCCCACCGGCGACCTGATCAAGGACATCGAGGTCTCGGGCCCCGGTTTCCTCAACATCACCGTCTCGGACGAGGCGATCGTCCGGACGCTCGCGGCGCGCGCCGCCGACGACCGCCTCGGCGTGCCGCTGTCGCCGTCCGCGGGCACCACGGTGATCGACTACGCGCAGCCGAACGTGGCCAAGGAGATGCACGTCGGCCACCTGCGCTCCGCCGTGATCGGCGCGGCGATGGTGGAGATCCTGGAGTTCACGGGCGAGAAGGTGGTGCGCCGCCACCACATCGGCGACTGGGGCACCCAGTTCGGCATGCTGATCCAGTACCTGCTGGAGCACCCGCACGAGCTGGACCACAAGGGCGGGGAGGGCGAGGCCTCCGGCGAGGAGGCCATGTCCAACCTCAACCGCCTCTACAAGGCCTCGCGCGCGCTGTTCGACTCCGACGAGGAGTTCAAGACGCGGGCCCGGGCCCGGGTGGTGGACCTCCAGGCGGGCGACGAGGAGACCCTCGCCCTGTGGCAGCGGTTCGTGGACGAGTCGAAGATCTACTTCTACTCGGTCTTCAACAAGCTGGACATGGACATCCAGGACCCGGACGTGGTCGGCGAGTCCGGCTACAACGACATGCTGGCGGAGACCTGCAAGCTGCTGGAGGACTCGGGCGTGGCCGTCCGCTCCAACGGCGCGCTGTGCGTGTTCTTCGACGAGTACAAGGGCCCGGACGGCAACCCGACGCCGCTGATCGTCCAGAAGTCGGACGGCGGCTTCGGCTACGCCGCGACCGACCTGTCGGCGATCCGCGACCGCGTGGGCAACCTGAAGGCGGACACGCTGATCTACGTCGTGGACGCCCGCCAGGGGCTGCACTTCAAGATGGTCTTCGAGACGGCCCGCCGCGCCGGCTGGCTGAACGAGGACGTCAAGGCCGTCCAGCTGGCCTTCGGCACGGTCCTGGGCAAGGACGGCAAGCCGTTCAAGACCCGCGAGGGCGAGACGGTCCGGCTGGTGGACCTGCTGGACGAGGCCGTCGAGCGGGCCGCCTCCGTGGTCCGGGAGAAGGCCCAGGACCTCACGGAGGAGGAGATCGCCGAGCGTGGGGCCCAGGTGGGCATCGGCGCGGTGAAGTACGCCGACCTGTCGACGTCCGCGTCCCGCGACTACAAGTTCGACCTGGACCAGATGGTCTCCCTGACCGGCGACACGTCCGTGTACCTCCAGTACGCGTACGCCCGTATCCAGTCGATCCTGCGCAAGGCGGGCGAGGCCCGCCCGGCCGCTCACCCGGAGCTGGAGCTCACGCCCTCGGAGCGGGCGCTCGGCCTGCACCTGGACGGCTTCGGCGAGCTGGTGGCGGAGGCCGCGTCCGAGTACGCCCCGCACAAGCTGGCCGCGTACCTGTACCAGCTGGCGTCGCTCTACACGACGTTCTACGCGGAGTGCCCGGTCCTCAAGGCCGACACCCCGGAGCAGGTCGAGAACCGCCTGTTCCTGTGCGACCTGACCGCCCGCACCCTGAGCAAGGGCATGTCCCTCCTGGGCATCCGCACCCCCGAGAAGCTCTGACGCACCACCCCACGACGGCCCCCGGCGCAAGCACCCCGCGCCGGGGGCCGTCGCGTTCTATCGTGGGAGGCGTCCGATCCGAGGAGGAGCCGGGAATGACGACCGCGACGCCTGCGCCGGGTGAATCCGTACCGCCGATGCCGGAGTACACGCCGAAGGCCCTGCGCGCCGCCATAGCCGCTCACGCACCGGCCCTGCTACCGGACTTCGACTCCGCCTGGCGGCGACAGATCTGCGACGCCTACGACATCGGCCCGGTCCCGGCGTTCATGGCTCGCTGGTGGGGTGAATACGCCCTCGCGCGCGACCCCGGGCTCGACCAGCACGTGGCCGACCTGGAAGCCCGTGCCGCCGAAGCCACGGACGCCGACGTGGCCCGTGGCCTCCTGGACGCGGCTTCCCGCATCCGCCACCGGCTGCGTGCCGTGAGGCCCTCTTCGAGCTGCTGACCGCGCGCCACCCGTACCGCGGGGAGAACGTCGATCCAGATCTTCTGGCAGTAGCCGGCCCCTGACGCCCGGCAGGCCGAAGGCGCCACACCGGTCACGTTTCGCGGCGGCGGCCTGCGTCCAGGTCGCGGAGCACGTCGTCGGCGATCCCGGCGATGACGTCCCTGGCTGACGGTGTCGTGGGCTCCTGCTCCAGGGGGCCGCGGGTCTGTGTCCCGTGCGGACCGGAGTTCGGCGCAGCCGGCGCCTCCGGCTCGGTCGGCGGTTCTTCGGAGGGATCGCGCACAGCGGTCGTTCTCCACGGTGCGGCCGCCCGGCCGCGCCCTCCGGCCGGGCGGCGCCCCAAGCGACCCCACTCCTGACCGTGCCCTGTCATGCCCGCCCTGTTCGGCCGGGCAATACCAAGCGGTAGCGTCCCGTTCACACAGCCCTCTTACGTTCGGCCCGACCGTGCCGAACACCCGAGGGGAATCTCCCGCACATGCGCAGACCGTTGAAGACGCTCACCGTCCTGGCCATCGCCAGTGCCGTGGCCGCCGGCACCGCCGTCACCGCGAACTCCGCGCCCCGGCAGAGCGACTCGCACCAGGACATCCGGAACGTCATCTACCTGCTCGGTGACGGCATGGGCCGCACCCACGTGACGGCCGCCCGGGACCGGTTCGTGGGCGCCGGCGGCAAGCTCACCATGGAGACCCTCCCGAACACGGGCGCGGTCGCCACCTACGCCGTGGAGAAGAACAGCGCCAAGCCGGCCCTGGTCACCGACTCGGCCAGCTCCGCGACCGCCTGGGCCTCCGGTGTGAAGACCTACAACGCGGCCATCGGCGTGGACGCGTACGAGAAGAAGGTCGGCACGCTGATGGAGCAGGCCCACGCGGCCGGCTTCGCCACGGGCAACGTCTCCACCGCCGAGATCACCGACGCCACCCCGGCCGCCCAGTTCAGCCACGCGCTGCTGCGCGGCTGCCAGGGCCCGACGTACTCGGACGCCGCCTGCCTGCCCAAGAAGGACGACGGCAGCTACGAGGCCGCCCCGGCCGACAAGACCCTGATCACCCCGATCGCCGAGCAGATCGCCCGCAACGGCACCGCCGACGTCATCCTCGGCGGCGGCCTGGCCCGCTTCGAGCCGGACGACCAGAAGGCGCTCCAGGCGCAGGGCTACCAGGTCCTCGGCAGCTTCGGCGACCCGGGCCTGCCCGCGCAAACGGCCGCCAGCCAGAAGGTCGCCACCAAGGCCGACCTGGACAAGGCCAACGGCAAGAAGGTCATCGGCCTGTTCAACCGCGGCAACCTGACCGTGGAGCACAACAAGGCGGCCCTGCCGGCCGACGCCCCGCAGAAGCAGGAGCCCTCGCTCGCGGACATGACCCGCAAGTCGATCCAGCTGCTGACCGACCGCAAGCAGGGCGGCTCGTACGACCGCGGCAAGCCGAAGAAGGGCTTCTACCTCCAGGTCGAGGGCGCCCAGATCGACAAGCGTTCGCACGCGAACGACGCCGCGCAGACCCTCGACGAGGTCAAGGCCTTCGACGACGCGGTCAAGGCCGCCTACGAGTTCGCGAAGAAGGACGGCCACACCCTCGTGGTCGTCACGGCGGACCACGAGTGCGCCGGCTTCAACATCATCGAGAAGGGCACGTACACCAACGCCGAGGCGGTGGCGCCCCCGGCGAACACGGACTCCGGCAACCCGGCCAACAACAGCGTCCCCTCGCGTTCCTCCTCGGGCGCCAAGGACCCGGTCCGCTCCAGCGGCATCGTCAACGGCGCGGGTGCCGGTGACACGAAGAACTTCGCCCCGGCGACCTTCCGCACCCCGGACGACCCGGCGGGCGTCAAGGACGGCAGCCCCGAGGCCAGCCTGTGGCTGACCTACCTGTCCGGCAACCACACCGGCGCCGACGTCCCGATCTTCGCCTACGGCCCGGGCGGCAACGCCTTCGCCACCAGCCAGATCAACACCGAGCTGTACGGCAAGCTGTACCGCTCGCTGTTCGGCCGCTCCCCGCAGCAGCACTGATCCCCGGGCGGCCGGGGCCGGGGGCGCACTCCCCCGGCCCCGGCCGCCCGCTTTTCCTCCAGGAGCATCCCCGATGTCGCTGACGTACCTCCCCCGCGCGGCCGCCGCCGTCACCGCCGTGGCCGCCCTCCTCACGCTGGCCACCGGCTGCTCGGGCGGCTCCGCGGCCCCGTCGGCGGCCAAGGACCCGGGCCCGGCCGCCGCTGCCCCGGTGTCCCTGCCGGCCCCGCGCAGCGCGCCCTCCCCGGCCGCCGTCCTCACCCCCGCTCCCGCCGCGGGCGAAGTCCGCACCGAGCAGGGACCGTTCACGGACCGCGTGCAGCTGACGAACACGCGCCTGACGACCGGCGCCCCGTCCGTCACCGGGCACATCGCCATCAGCTCGGACGTCAGCGACACCCTGGCCCTGGAGATCACGGCCGCCTACTACGACGCGCAGGGCCGCCTCCTGGGCACGGGCACCTTCCACTACCAGGAGGAGGGCGAGGAGGGCCACGCGGGGCAGCCGCACACGGGCCCCCGCGCGGTGGGCGACGGCATCGACTTCACCGTCCCCGCCGACCGCCTCACGGGCACCCCGGCGAGCGCGGTCCTCTCGATCCCGGTCCTGGTGAACGAGTAACCCCCGGGGCCGCCCTGGCCCCTGGCCCCGGGCCCCGGTCGGCCAAGCGGAACCTGCTCATAGGATGACCCGTCAATCACACCGATCGCGATGACGGGGGCCGATTCCGCATGACGACCACCTTCGAAGCAGAGTGGGCGAGCCTCAAGCAACAGGCCGCCTCCCCACCGCAGATGCACCTCGCGAGCGCCGCCGCGGCCGACGGCGGCGGCGGAGGTGGCAGCGAGGACCTGAAGTCCGACAAGACGGTCTGGAACCGGGCCGCCCAGGACCTCGGCGGCCTGGCGACCAACGTCAAGACCGCCCTGACCGGACTCGGCGACGGACAGAAGGGCGCCGCACAGGCCGGAGTCGAGAGCGCCACCGCACAGGACGAGCTCTACCAGTCCTGGAAGACGTACCTGGAGGGCCTGGCGGGCAAGTGCTCCGCGCTCCAGGGCCCGCTCCAGAAGGCCGGCGAGGGCCAGTACGCGAACGACGAGGCCGTCAAGAGCGGATTCGACCAGGTCAACGGCCAGTACAAGGACACCCCCGCCACCGGCGGCGACGGGGACCGGTGAGCTGACCCATGGACTACGCGGCACTCAAAGCCCTCAAACCCTCCGAGTTCACGGAGGCCGCCGACGGCTACAAGACCGCCAGCAGCATGGCCGACCACGCCTACGGCGACACCGAGGGCCAGATCTCGGCCCGGCTGCGGGCCGGCCTGTCCGGCGTGGCCGTCGAGGCGGCCCTGGGCTCGCTCCGGGAGCTGGCGAAGAACTTCCACTACGTACAGACCGAATGCGCGCTCGCCGCGACCTCCCTCAAGGCGCTCGCCGCCGCGTTCACCGACGCCAAGCGGAAACTGGAGGACGCCGTCGAGGACGCGGCCGCCGCCAAGTTCACCGTGGGCGCGGACGGTTCGGTCACCTTCCCGCCGGGCGGAGAACCCAAGGACGGCAAGGTCCCCGACGGCGGCACCGTCACCGGCAGCGCCAAGGGCAAACCGTCCGGCGGGGTCATCGACCCGACCCGCGACGCCAACGACCTGGCCTCCGCCCTGGAACGGCAGGCGGCCGCCATCCACCCCAACCCGAACTTCGGCAAGGCCGTGGAGATCGCCAACCGGATCGCGCAGGCCGTCGCCGAGGCGACCGAAGCCGACACCCAGTGGGCGCCCAGGCTCCGCAAGCTCAAGGCGGACGACGACCTCGTCGTCTCCGACCGCGACTGGACGGACGTCCAGAGCGACACCTCCGACGTCCGCACCGCCGCGAAGGACTACCTGGACCACATCAAGCCCCCGCCCAAGGGCGACGACCCCAAGGCGAACGCCGGCTGGTGGAACGGCCTCAGCCCCGACGACCAGTCCGCCTACCTGTCCCTGAACGCCGCCCAGGTCGGCGCCCTGGACGGGCTGCCCTCCGTCGTCCGCGACGAGGCCAACCGCACCGTCCTGGCGGAGAAGACGGCCGAGTTCCAGATCAGGTACGACGGGATCCCGCCGGTCCCGAAGAAGTGGATCGGACTGGGCCGCGCCACCCGGGTCAACCCCGAGTGGCGGGAGTGGCAGGACAAGTACGCCGACGACAAGGCGTTCCTGGAGCGCAACCTCAAGGGCATGAAGGCCGTGCAGGACCGCTTCGACCAGACGGGCCAGGACGGCCTCCCGGAGGCCTACCTCCTCGGCCTCGACACCAAGGGCGGCGGCCGGTCCATCGTCGCCAACGGCAACCCGGACACGGCGACGCACACCGCGGTCTTCGTCCCCGGCACGTTCACCGACATAGCCAAGACCGAGCAGTATCTGCACCACACAAGTGAACTGTGGAGGCAGACGCACGCTCTGGTGCCCGGGGAAAACGTGTCCACCATCAGCTGGATCGGCTACGACGCCCCGCAGAGCATCGTCCCGGAGGCGATGAAGAAGCACTACGCCTTCGACGCGGCCCCCGACCTGAACCACTTCATGGCGGGCCTGGAACACGTCCAGGGCGGCGCTGACAAGAGCCACACCACGATCATCGGCCACAGCTACGGCAGCACGGTCGTCGGCGCCGCATCCAACGCGGGCGACCTGCGCGCCGACGACATCATCGCGGTCGGCAGCCCCGGCATGATGGTCAAGCACGCTGGCGACCTGGATGTCGGCGCGGACCACGTCTGGTCCCAGGCCGCCTCCACGTGGGACGACCAGGTGCCGCTCGGCGGCAAGATCGCGGGGCTCGGCGGCGACACCGAGATGTGGCAGGAACTGCTGCCGTTCGGCACGGTGTGGGGCTCGAACGTACCCTCGGACGAGGATTTCGGCGCCCACATCATGGCCAACGACTCCGACAGCCACACCGACTACTGGCGGGACGGCTCGGCGAGTGTCAAGAACCAGGCGAACGTGATCGCCGGTCACTACGGAAAGGTCCAGCGTGGCTGACATACGAAGTTCGGTCGGCCGGCGCCGTATCTCCGGCGTGCGGGCCCTGGCCCTCGCGGTCGCCATCGCGTCACTGTCAGCGCTCTCTGTGGGGTGTTCGAACATGAAGGAACTCGACTACACGCCGGTGCGGATGGATCCGGACCCGGCGCGTCAGAAGGCCAAGGCCGTCTCCAGCCGCCTGCTGGAGATGACCGGGATCAAGGGCAAGGTGACCGAGCCGGGCCCGGGCGTCTCGCGCTGCGACGAGTACGGGGACGACCTGTTCTCCCTGAGGCACCCGTGGTCGGTGTACGCCCTGACTGACGAGCAGGTGGACACGGGCATGGCGAACCTGCGCAAGGCGCTCGTCGCGAACGGCTGGAAGATCACCAAGGACGGCAAGGCCAAGACCAAGGATCAGGACCCCGAGATCTGGGCCGAGAACAAGGGGGAAGGCTTCGCCATGAACGTCGTCGCGATGAAGGACGGGGGTAACCAGACGATGCTCAACTTCACCGTGGTCTCCGCCTGCTACCGCGCCGCCTCCGCCTCCGCCCTGGACGGCGTCTACTGACATGTGGCGCGGGCCACACGGAACCTCCGGCCCGCCCGGGACCTCCTCGGTGTGCACGGCACCCGGACCCACCGAGGGGGACCCCACATGCCCATGACCGACACGACACGGCGCCGCACCGGCACCGCGCTCGCCGCGCTCCTGGCCGCCGACGGCCTGGCGCACCTGTACTGGGCCACCGGCGCCACCTGGCCCGCCTCCGGCGAACGCGCGCTCTCCCTGGCGGTCCTCGGCACGGAGGTGTCCTTCGCCCCGCCCGTCGTCCTGCCCCTGGCCGCGGTGACCCTCACCGCCGGGGCCGCCGTCCTCGCGCACTCCCGCGGCCGCGGCGGCCGGGCCGCCCGGGCCGTCACCGGCGCGGTGGCGGCGGGTCTGGCCGTACGGGGCCTCGCGGGCCTGGGCTGGGCCGCCGGGCTCCTGCCCAGCCCGCCCGACAGCCCCTTCCACACCCTCAACCTCGCCCTCTACACCCCCGCCTGCCTCGGCTTCGGCTGGGCGGCCGCACGGCTGGCCCGCGCCAGATGACCCCGGCCGACCGCGAACGCGGCATCTCCCTCGCCCGCGCGGCCCGCGCCGGGAACACCCTCGCGCTGCACGGGCTGCTCGACCACCTCACCCCGTACGTCACCCGGATCTGCACACCCATCGCCCTCGCGGACGGCCCCGACGCCGCCCAGGAGGCGCTGCTGGCCGTCTTCACCGCCCTGCGCTCCCTGCGCGACCCCGAGGCCCTGTACGGGTGGGTGCGGGCCATCGCCGTCCGCGAGGCCGTCCGCACGGCCCAGCGCACCTCCCGCGCCCGCCCCACGCCCGACCTCACCGACCTCCCGGCCAAGGGCGACCCCCACCTGGCCTCCGACATCGAGGACGTCCTCGCCCGCCTCTCCCCCGCCCACCGGGCGGTGCTCGTCCTGCGGGACGTGGAGGGCCTGGACGAGGAGGCCGCGGCCGCCGTCCTGAACATCCCGCCCGGCACGGCCAAGTCCCGCCTGCACCGGGCCCGTTCCAGCTTCCGAAAGGCATGGTCCGCATGACGCCGCACATGGACGACGTCCACCGCCTCCACATCATGGCCGCGGGAGTGCGCGGGGCCCAGGTCGTGGAACGGACCCTCCCGGCCCCCTTCGAGGAGGTCTGGCCGGCCATGGCCGATCTCGCCTTCCTCCCCGACCTCCGGCACACCCGCCTCCTGCGCACCGACGGCGACCGGATCGAACTCCTGGCCCGCAGCAAGTACGGCTTCCGCGCCCACCTGCGCGGCTACCGCCGCCCCGGCTGGTGCTGGCTCCAGAGCCGCTTCCTCCTGGTCGGCGTGGCGGCCGCCCCCGCCCCGGGCGGCACCCGCATCGCCCTGACGGGCGGAGTCCGCGTCCCGACCCGCGCGGCGGTCCTCCCCTTCGGCACCACCCCGGAACTCCACACGGCCGCCACTCGCCTGGCCTCCCGCGTGGGGGTCTAGGCCGTACCCGGGACGGCGCGTCACCCGCACGGCGCGATTCCGTCGCCGCGGGGCCGGGTATGGGTCGGCCCGTCCACCCCCGTCCCACCCCGGAGGCCCCCGTGCCCGACATGAACGGCCCCTACAAGCCCGGCACCCCCTGTTGGATCGACCTCATGGTCCCCGACCAGCAGGCCGCCATCGACTTCTACAGCGACCTCTTCGGCTGGCAGGGCGAAGTGGGCCCGCCCGAGCAGGGCGGCTACGCCGTCTGCACTCTCAAGGGCAAGCCGGTCGCCGGCATCATGAAGGCGATGAACCCGGACGGCACGACCCCCGACCCCCTGCCGCCCACCGTGTGGACCACCTACCTGTCCACGGACAGCATCGACTCCACCGTCAAGTCCGTCACCGACGCCGGCGGCACCGTCATGATGGGCCCGATGGACGTCATGGACCTCGGCCGGATGGCCGTGATCACCGACCCGGCCGGCGCCGTCGTCGGCCTCTGGCAGCCCGGCACCTTCGACGGCGCGGCCATCGTCAACGAGCACGGCGCCCTGATCTGGAACGAGCTGTCCACCCCCGACCTGGCGGCGGCATCGGCCTTCTACTCCTCGATCCTGCCCGTCACCACGGCCCGCTCCGAGATGCCCGGCGCCGAGGAGTACATCGAGTTCCAGGTCGCCGGCCGCGCGGTGGGCGGGATGATGGACCTGAGCAAGCTCCCGCCGGGCGTCCCGCCGCACTGGCAGCCGTACTTCCACGTGGACAGCGTGGACGACATCCAGGCGGCCGCCGTCCGCGCCGGCGGCACCGTCCTCGCCCCCGCCTTCGACATGGCGGCGGGCCGCATGGCCGTCCTGACCGACCCCCAGGGCGGCGCGTTCTCCGTCATCACCGCCTCCATGCAGGAACAACCGTCCTGACGGGCCCGGCAGGTCCGCGCCGCCCTCCCACAAGGGCGGCGCGCCCGACATCCCACGCCCTGGTTCCCTGCAGACAGATGTGTTGCTACCCCTGCAGACGGTGGATGACGATCTCCCGCACGTCTGCCAGCCATCGGCGAAGCCGCACACCCTGCGGCGGGGCCACTCCGAGACCGATCGTCGCAGCAGACTTCTTGAGCACCGGATCCGTTTCGTTGATACTCAAGAATTCCCTGATCTCGTCCGCCACACGGCGGAGGTCAGCCTCGGAGACACCTGAAATGTAGTCGTCCAGCGCTTCCCTGTGCGACGAGTACTCAAGCGAAAAATCTTGATGGAAATACGCACCCAACAGCTGCGTCAGCTCGGGGAACCGCTCTCTCCATTCCCATGAGGTCTGGGGAGGGATCCGATCCGCAGGCGTCCTTCCTGCCAGGAAGTCGTTGAGGTGATGGCGGATAACGGCCAGGCACTCCTCAACAGTCTTACCGCGAGGTGGGTTGATATGCGGCAGCAGGTCGACGTCATTCGCGATCTCATCACTGAACAGGCCGGTTACCAAGAGATCATCGATCTCTGCCGCCGCCTCGGCCGCCCACGCGGGATGGGACGCCGCTTGCCTCAGATAGGCAGCGAGCGCAGGACCGCCATGCTCGTCCGTGTCATCGAAGGAATAGCCGGTAGCCTCATAGGAACGCAAGAGCCTACGCAGTTCACGAAAACGATCACCCGACGGTGACACCTGTTCACACCCTTACTACTCTTGACCTACGGGACGGGGAATGAAGTGAGGACCCGATACCCGCTCTCGGCAGACGGGTCCACCATCGCCGCGTGGATGCTCGCCAAACCCTCCTTGAGGATTCCCGTGGACTTTTCGATACGGTCAACGATCGATCCGTATTTCTCATGGAACTGCTTTCCGGGTTGCCATCGTCACTCACCCGTGTCCCCTCCCGCTGCTACTGCGACCACCGACCCTGGTCGGAGCCGGTCACCCGGAACCGCGGCCGGCGGAAAGAACAAGCAAACGTCACAGGCCTGACCGGCCCCGCCCCGGCCTCAGAAGGGGGGGCCAGGGAGAGTCCGGCGGAGGCGTCGGGGTCTCGCGCCCGCCGTCGCGCTGATCAGCTCCTTGGGCGTGGCCCGGCGTCGGCGTCCAGTTCCGTGATCGACTCCGTCAGGACCCGGGCGTTGCGCGGAGACCGCAGGAGGTGGGCCGTCTCCTGCCAGGCTCCGTCGCAGCGGAACTCGGCCCAGACGACCTTCCCCGGCGACCGGGGCAGCACCCCCCACATGTCGGAGACGGCCTCCACGAGCCGCAGCCCGTTCCCCGGGGCCCGCCCCAGCATCCGCGACCGCCCGGGCCCGCTGTCGTGCACCTCGACGCGCACGCAGCACCCGAAGCCGAGCAGCCGCACGCGGTAGGACCGGCCGCGCGGCACCCCGTACCGCAGGGCGTTGGTTGCCAGCTCACTGACACAGAGCACGATGTCGTCCCGCCGGTCCGGGAGCCCCCAGACGTCGAGCGTCTCGCGCGTGAAATCCCGCGCGGCGGCGACCGTTTGGTAAGCCCGGGGGAACAACCGCTCGCGCATGAGGCCGGGTTGAGTATTTAGGTTCACGGGACGATGGTGGCGGCGAGTGATTAGCTTGTGACCCAGCGCCAACCCGTACTCCGCCCTGAGTACGGGTCGATTCAGGGTAATCCGCATGCCCAGGTGGGGAGTCCATCGCCATGCCACCCAAGAAGCGCCCGCGCGCCAACGCGACGACGATGAAGATGGTCGGCAAGCAGGTAGCCGCCGCCAGGATCGCCAAGAACCTGACCCAGAGGCAGCTCGCCGACCTGATCAAGGTGGACGAGGAGACCATCGCGTCCATTGAGCAGGGCCGCCGCATGCTCATGCCGCATCTCGCCGAGCTGATGGACCTTCACCTGGGGCTGCCGGGGATGCTGACCGTGGCTGCCCTCGGGATGCCCGAAAGGGATCCGAGCCCTCCCTGGTCGGAGGAGTACATGGACCTGGAGAAGACCGCGATCACGATCAGCTGGTACGACGCCATGGTCATTCCGGGCCTTCTCCAGACCGAGAGCTACATGCGGGCGCTCTTCCGGTGCAACATCCCGGCCCACCTGCCGGAGGAAATCGAGACCCTCACCGCCCGGCGGCTCGCCAGGACGAGGATCCTGCACCGCAAGCAGCCCCCCGCCCTCCCCTTCGTCGTCTCGGAGGCGGCGCTCCGCGACCGGATCGGCGGCGACGCCGTCTACACGGAGCAGGTGCGCCACCTCCTGGCCTGCATGGAGATTCCGCAGGTGACCCTCCAGGTGCTGCCGCTCGGCCTCACGTACCACCCGGCGACCTCCGGATCGTTCAACATGCTGGAGACGCCCGATCACGAACACATCGGCTACTTCGAAGGCCAGCACGGCAGCAAGCTGGTCACCAGCCCCGGCGAGGTCAGCACCCTGGCCCAGCGATATGCCATGCTGCGAACTCAGGCCCTCAACCCCCAGTCGACACAGGGCCTGTTGAGAAAGCTGCTAGGAGAGCTATGAGCACCGAACTGAAGTGGTTCAAGTCAAGTCACAGCAGCAGCCAGGGCGACGCGTGCGTCGAGGTCGCCACCACCCCCACCACCGTCCACGTCCGGGACTCCAAGGTCGAGGACGGGCCCGTCCTCGACCTCGGTCCCGGCAGCTGGGCGGCGCTCACCGGCTGGGTCAGCGAGTGATCGGGTACGACGTGCGGCCCGACGCGTCGTCGATCTCGCCGTGCGCCTTGCTCAGCAACTGTTCCTTCAAATCGTTCAGCGCGCGGGCCGCCGCGATCTCCTCGCCCACCCGGGCCTGATTACCGTCACTGGGGTGACGGCTGGCGTAGCCGTGGCCCCGGACCTCGTTCCCGTCCGGGAGCCGGACCATGGCCGCCGCCCGCGTGCGCTTGTTGTCCTCCTGGAACTCCATCTCCACATGCCATCCGACGGCATCCTTCATGGCGATCACCTCCGTGGCCGCTGAATTCCAGGGTGCACCCGGCGGCGCCCCCGCGCATCAGGTCCACTGCTTCGAGGCGGACTCCCCCGGCAGCGGCTTGCCGATCAGGGCCAGCGGGATGAAGAAGTTGACCTGGCTGATCGCGAGGACCAGGGTCGTCAGCGCCTTCTCGTCGTAGTGCCGCGCCGCCTCCGCGTACAGCGCGTCCGGGACCCGCTCGGTGCCGGCCGCCGGAGCCGTCAGGACGGCCTCCGCGAGGGCGAGGGCCGCCCGCTCGGCCGGGGTGAAGCAGGTGGCGTCCGCCCAGGAGGAGACGGCGGTGATGCGCTCCTCGGTCTCACCGGCCGCGCGCAGGGCGCCGGTGTGCATCGTCGTCAGGTAGGTGTTGGCGACGATCTGGCCCGCCCGCAGGTGCACCAGCGAGATCGTGGACTGCGGGACCGTGCCGTTGCCGATCACCTTGAACAGCATCCCGGTCAGCGCGCCGAGGTCGGGCAGCGTCTTCACGGGGTTGGACATGCGGGAACGGGGGGTCTCGGTCATGGTCGGCCTCTTCTCGGATCGGCGTCGGCGTGTGGTTCTCACTGCACTGACCCGTCCCGCGAGGCGGATGTGACAGCCCGAGGGGAAAAACTTCGGGGCGCCGGGGGCCGGACCCGCGCGCGGCCCGCCCCCCGCCGCCCCCGGAGGTCACCGCTCGTGGCGCAGCCAGCCCGCGACCTCGGTCGCCCAGTACGTCAGGATCGTGTCGGCGCCCGCCCGCTTGATGCCGAGGAGGGTCTCCATGATCGCCCGGTCGCGGTCGATCCAGCCCTTCTCCGCGGCCGCCTCGACCATCGCGTACTCGCCGCTGATCTGGTACGCCGCCACCGGCACGTCCACGGCCTCGGCGACCCGTTGGAGGATGTCCAGGTACGGGCCCGCCGGCTTGACCATGACCATGTCGGCGCCCTCCTCCAGGTCGAGCGCCAGCTCGCGCAGGGACTCGCGGGCGTTCGCCGGGTCCTGCTGGTAGGTCTTGCGGTCGCCCTGGAGGGAGGAGGCGACGGCCTCGCGGAAGGGGCCGTAGAAGGCGGAGGAGTACTTGGCCGTGTAGGCGAGGATCGCCACGTCCTCGTGGCCCGTCTCGTCCAGCGCGTCGCGGACCACGCCGACCTGGCCGTCCATCATGCCGCTGGGGCCCACGACGTGGACGCCGGCGTCGGCCTGGACCTGGGCCATCTCCGCGTACCGCTCCAGCGTCGCGTCGTTGTCGACGCGGCCGTTCTCGTCCAGGACCCCGCAGTGGCCGTGGTCGGTGTACTCGTCCAGGCACAGGTCCGACATGATCACCAGGTCGTCGCCGACCTCGGAGCGCACGTCGCGGATCGCCAGCTGGAGGATGCCGTCGGGCTCGGTGCCCGCCGTGCCCAGCGCGTCCTTGTTCTCGTCCGCCGGGACGCCGAAGAGCATGATCCCCGCCACGCCCGCCTCGACCGCCTCCACGGCGGCCTTCCGCAGGGTGTCCCGGGTGTGCTGGACCACGCCCGGCATCGCCGAGATCGGCAGGGGCTCGCTGATGCCCTCCCGGACGAACGCCGGCAGGATCAGGTCCGAGGGGTGCAGCCGGTACTCGGCGACCATCCGCCGCATCGCCGGGGTGGTCCGCAGCCGGCGGGGCCGCGAGCCGGGGAAGGATCCGTACGCGCTCATCTTCTAGTCGCCTCTTCGAGCATCGACAGCAGTCGCCCCAAGCCTAGGCCCCGTTCCCAGGCCCCCGTTCCTAGGGCCAGTCGACCAGCGCCGAGAAGACGAACGTGTCCAGCACCACCAGCCCCGGCGCGGCGATCGCCAGCCCCAGGCGCCGGGCCGTATGGCGCACCCGCCAGGGCAGCGCCCAGCACCACACCAGCAGCACCAGGACCACCACCAGACCCGCCGTGAACACCGTCCAGGCGGTCTGGAAGCTCGCGTCGAAGGCGTGCGCGGCGGCGGTGTCGCAGGCGTCGCAGGCCATCGGCGACATCCCCGCGAAGAACAGCGCCAGCAGGGCCATCGGCAGCGTCAGCAGGGTGGAGACCAGCGGGGCCACGAAGGCCCGCGGGGCCGGGGCGTCACCGGAGGGCGGGTTCTCGGTCATGCCCCCATCCCACCGCGCCCCGCCCGCCACCGGAACCCGCGCCGCTACTCACTCCCGCCTGGGTACCCGGTACGCCGAAGGGGCCCGGGCGCTCTGCGCACCCGGGCCCCTCCCGCCACCACCGCGGCTAACGCCGCTAAGGCGCTCACGTCGTACGACGGCGCCGCGCGCCCGGACGGCGCTCGCTCGGCCGGGCCACGGCCTCGCCGGCCTCCTTGGCCGCCTCGCGGCGGGCCTCCCCGTACGCGGCCAGCGCCTCCGCCAGCTTGCCCACGCTCGGCTCCGGCGACAGCACGTCCACGCGCAGGCCGTGCTCCTCCGCCGTCTTGGCCGTCGCCGGCCCGATACAGGCGATGACGGTCACGTTGTGCGGCTTGCCCGCGATGCCGACCAGGTTGCGGACGGTCGAGGACGACGTGAAGAGAACGGCGTCGAAGCCGCCGCCCTTGATCGCCTCACGGGTGTCCGCCGGCGGCGGCGAGGCGCGCACGGTCCGGTAGGCGGTGACGTCGTCCACCTCCCAGCCCAGCTCTATCAGCCCGGCCACCAGGGTCTCGGTGGCGATGTCGGCGCGCGGCAGGAAGACACGGTCGATCGGGTCGAAGACCGGGTCGTACGGCGGCCAGTCCTCCAGCAGACCGGCGGCCGACTGCTCACCGCTGGGCACCAGGTCCGGCTTCACACCGAACTCGACCAGCGCGGCGGCCGTCTGCTCGCCGACCGCGGCCACCTTGATCCCGGCGAAGGCGCGCGCGTCGAGCCCGTACTCCTCGAACTTCTCCCGCACCGCCTTGACGGCGTTCACCGACGTGAAGGCGATCCACTCGTAGCGGCCCGTCACCAGACCCTTGACCGCCCGCTCCATCTGCTGCGGGGTGCGCGGCGGCTCCACGGCGATGGTCGGCACCTCGTGCGGCACCGCGCCGTACGAGCGCAGCTGGTCGGAGAGCGAAGCGGCCTGCTCCTTGGTGCGCGGCACGAGCACCCGCCAGCCGAACAGCGGCTTCGACTCGAACCAGGCCAGCTCCTCGCGGCGCGCGGCGCCGCCCTGCTCACCGACCACGGCTATCACCGGGCGCGCGCCCTCGGGGGAGGGGAGCACCTTGCCCTGCTTGAACACCTGGGCGATCGTGCCCAGGGTCGCCGTCCAGGTCCGCTGCCGGGTCGTCGTACCGCCGACGGTCACCGTCAGCGGGGTCTCCGGCTTGCGCCCGGCCGACACCAGCTCGGCGGCCGCGGCGGCGACCGTCTCCAGGGTGGCGGAGACGACCACGACACTGCTCTCGCTGGCGCCCACCTCGGCCCAGCAGCGCGGCGAGGCGTGCCGGGCGTCGACGAAGCGGACGTCCGCGCCCTTGTCGCCGCGCAGCGGCACACCCGCGTACGCCGGCACGCCGACGGCGGTCGCGACACCGGGCACCACCTCGAAGGGGATCCCCTCGTTGGCGCAGGCCAGCATCTCGGCGGCGGCGTTCCCGTCGAGCCCCGGGTCGCCGGTGACGGCACGGACGACCCGCCTGCCGGAGCGCGCGGCCTCCATGACAAGATTGGCGGCGTCGCGGATCACCGGGACCCCGGCGGCTGCTGACTTCTCGTCAGCGACCGTCAGCTGCGGCGTGTCGACACCCGCGCGCGCATGGGTCCGTACGACGTCGAGCACCTCGGGCTCGGCGACCAGCACGTCCGCCGCGGCGAGCGCCTCCACGGCGCGCAGCGTCAGCAGACCCGGGTCGCCGGGGCCGGCACCCAGGAAGGTGACCAGACCCTGGACCGCGACGGCCGGGAATGCGGAGGGGGTGGGGCTTGAGGGGTTCAAAGGGATCGCTCCCCCATCAGACCGGCCGCGCCCTTGGCCAGCATCTCGTCCGCGAGTTCGCGGCCGAGCGCCATGGCCTCGTCGTACGACTGGGGCACGGGACCGGTGGTGGACAGCTGCACCAGCGTGGAACCGTCGAGGGTCCCGACGACACCACGCAGGCGCATTTCATTGACAATCTGGCCGTCGGCGAGGGCACCCACGGGCGCGCTGCAGCCGGCCTCCAGGGCCGCGAGCAGGGCCCGCTCCGCGGTCACCGCGGCCCGGGTGTACGGGTCGTCCAGCCGGCCGAGCGCGGCGATCAGCTCCGTGTCGGACGCCAGGCACTCCACGGCCAGGGCTCCCTGGCCGGGCGCGGGCAGCACGTTGTCGACCGACAGCAGGTCGGTCGCCTCGTCACCGCGCCCGATGCGGTTCAGGCCGGCGGCGGCGAGGACGACCGCGTCGAGCTCACCGTCGCGCACGAACTGGATCCGGGTGTCGACGTTGCCGCGGATGGCCACGCACTCGACCGACTTGCCCAGCTGCTTCGCGTACGCGTTCAGCTGCGCCATCCGGCGCGGCGAGCCGGTACCGATCCGGGCCCCGTCCGGGAGCTGCTCGAAGGTCAGCCCGTCGCGCGCCACGAGGGCGTCGCGCGGGTCCTCCCGCTTCGGCATGGCCGCGATGACCAGCTCGTCGGGCTGCGCGGTCGGCAGGTCCTTCAGCGAGTGCACGGCGAAGTCGACCTCGCCGCGCACGAGCGCGTCGCGCAGCGCGGTGACGAACACGCCGGTGCCGCCGATCTGCGCGAGGTTCTCACGGGACACGTCGCCGTACGTCGTGATCTCCACGAGCTCCACGGGCCGGCCGGTGACCGCCCGGACCGCCTCGGCGACGTGCCCGGACTGGGACATGGCCAGCTTGCTGCGCCGCGTGCCAAGCCTGAGGGGCTGGTCGGGACGTGAGTTCATGATGCCCGTCCTGGGTCGTCGTTCTTCGGATCGGCCGCGTCCGCCCGGCTGACGGATGCCACCGTCTGAGGGTCGAGGTCGAAGAGTTCACGCAGCGCCTCCGCGTACCCGGCGCCGCCGGGCTCGCTCGCGAGCTGCTTCACGCGCACGGTCGGCGCGTGCAGGAGCTTGTCGACGACGCGGCGCACGGTCTGGGTGACCTCCGCGCGCTGCCGTTCGTCGAGGTCCGGTACCCGCCCGTCGAGGCGCGCCACCTCCATGGCGACGACCTCGGCGGCCATCGCCCGCAGGGCGACGACGGTCGGGGTGATGTGCGCGGCCCGCTGCGCCGCCCCGAAGGCCGCGACCTCCTCGGCCACGATCCCCTTCACCGCGTCGACGTCGGCGGCCATCGGCGCGTCCGCGGACGCCTCCGCCAGGCTCTCGATGTCGACGAGGCGCACGCCCGGGATCCGGTGCACGGCGGCGTCGATGTCCCGGGGCATGGCCAGGTCCAGCAGCGCGAGCCGTACGGGGACGGCCCCGTCACCCTGGCTCCGCGCCACCCGCCGGGGCTGCTGCCGCTGCGCGGCGGCCTCCCCCTGATCGGCCCAGGCCCCGTGCAGCTCCAGCGACCCGGCGTCCACCCCGGCCAGCGCGGAGCGCCCGTCCCCGACGGGCACGTCCACGGGACACCCGTCGGCGACGGCGGGGGCCTCCGGCTGCCCGGCCGCGGCGGTGATGGTCCGCGCCGCCCCGGCGTCGGCCAGCCGCCGCCCGCCTTCGGCGGCGGCGACGAGCCGCGCGAGAACGTCGGCGTCGATCCCGGCCACGGCCGCGCCCGGCACGGACGCTCCGGCATCAGCCACATCCAGCCCCGCCGGCGTGTGAGGCGCTGGGGTGTGGGGGCGGAGCCCCCAGGGGGTCCGGGGCGCGGCCCCGGCCTCGCCCGCCCCCGCAGGGCCACCCGACACCGCCTCGGCCACGTCGTCGCCGGTCAGCACCAGCCCGGTGGCCCCCGTACAGGACACCACCACATCGGCCCGACCGAGCTCATCGGCGACCGCGGACATCGGAACGGCCCGCGCGGCGACACCGGTGCCCGAGGCAACCAGAATCTCCGCGAGACGCTCCGCCCGCTCCGCGGTCCGGTTCGCGACGGCGATCTCCGCGACCCCCACCCGCGCCAGCGTGGCGGCGGCCAGCGAGGACATCGACCCGGCGCCGATCACCAGCGCCCGCTTCCCCGCGGCCCAGTCCGCGACCGGCTCGCGCACGGCCAGCTGCTCCAGACCGAAGGTCACCAGCGACTGCCCGGCCCGGTCGATCCCGGTCTCCGAGTGCGCCCGCTTGCCGACCCGCAGCGCCTGCTGGAACAGGTCGTTGATCAGCCGCCCCGCGGTGTGGAGCTCCTGCCCCAGCGCCAGCGCGTCCTTGATCTGCCCGAGGATCTGCCCCTCGCCGACGACCATCGAGTCCAGCCCGCACGCCACCGAGAACAGGTGGTGCACCGCCCGGTCCTCGTAGTGGACGTAGAGATAGGGGGTGAGCTCCTCCAGCGCGACCCCGCTGTGCTGGGCCAGCAGCGTGGACAGCTCGGCGACACCGGCGTGGAACTTGTCCACGTCGGCGTACAGCTCGATCCGGTTGCAGGTGGCCAGCACCGTCGCCTCGGCCGCCGGCTCGGCGGCCAGGGTGTCGTGCAGCAGCTTGACCTTGGCGTCGGCGGACAGCGACGCCCGCTCCAGCACGCTCACGGGCGCGCTGCGGTGGCTCAGGCCAACGACGAGCAGACTCATGCCGGCATCACCGCCGGGACGTCGCCCTCGGGCCCGCCCTTGCGCGCGGCGGCGGCGCCCCGCCCGGCCGGCGGCTCGACGGCGGCGGCCGGAGCGGCCCCGGTCCCCCCGGCGGCAGCACCGGCAGCACCGGCAGCACCCTCGGCGGACGCACCCGTCTCCTCGCCGGCCTTGCGCTGCTCGTGGAACGCGAGGATCTGCAGCTCGATCGACAGGTCGACCTTGCGCACGTCCACCCCGTCCGGAACCTGGAGCACGGTGGGCGCGAAGTTCAGGATGGAGGTCACACCGGCGGCGATCAGCCGCTCGCTGACCTGCTGCGCGGCGCCCGCCGGGGTCGCGATGACCCCGATGGAGACGCCGTTCTCCTCGATGATCTTCTCCAGGTCGTCGGTGTGCTGCACGGGCATGCCCGCCACCGGCTTGCCGGCCATGGCCGGATCGGCGTCGATCAGCGCGGCCACGCGGAAACCGCGCGACGCGAAACCGCCGTAGTTGGCCAGGGCGGCGCCGAGGTTGCCGATGCCGACGATGACGACGGGCCAGTCCTGGGTCAGCCCGAGCTCGCGGGAGATCTGGTAGACGAGGTACTCGACGTCGTAGCCCACGCCACGGGTGCCGTAGGAGCCGAGGTAGGAGAAGTCCTTGCGCAGCTTCGCGGAGTTGACTCCGGCGGCGGCCGCGAGCTCTTCGGAGGACACCGTGGGTACCGAGCGCTCGGAGAGCGCGGTGAGGGCGCGCAGGTACAGCGGAAGCCGGGCGACAGTGGCCTCGGGAATACCTCGGCTGCGGGTCGCCGGTCGGTGAGTTCGGCCAGTTGCCACGATGCTCCTGCGGGATGAGCGGGGCTGTAGGCGGCCTCGTGTCCCAGGACCGCCCCGTCGAAAGCAGGCTATGTCTTTGTGAACGCGTGCACAAAGATTGTGTCCGCTTTGTCCGAGCAAAGTGACCGGGGTCACGCGGGCCGGGCGCATGGGGCCGGAACCGGGAACGGGCCGAACCCGTTCAAATCCCGAGGGGGGCAAAGCGGTACACACTCCTCATCGATACGCCCCCGAGTCCCCATAAATCGCCCATGATGGTAACGGCCCGGAGGGTCAGGCTCCCAATGCCTTCCGCAGGCGCTCGGGATTCACCCTCCAGAAGGTGTGCTGCTCACCGTCCACCAGCACGACCGGAATCTGCTCCCAGTGCCGGCGGTAGAGCTCCTCGTCCTGCGAGATGTCCTTCTTCTCCCACTGCGCACCCGTCTCGGCGCACACCTTCTCGATCACTTCCTGGGCGTCGTCGCACAGATGGCACCCAGGCTTCCCGACGAGCGTCACCATCCGCTCCTCGGGACGCTTCTTTTCCTTACGTCGCAGCAAAGGGCTCATGCCGCCATTGTCCCGCTCCGGGGCGCCGGGCCCGAAGAGTTAACCGCCCTGTTTCCCGGCGGTTCGGGAACTCCCGAACACAATGGCTATGCTCGCGTCATGGCCGCTCTGGGATGGCTCACCCCCCGTAGACGCTCCGCGACAGCGCGGAGCGTGCTGGCAGGCGAGGCCTCGGCCGAGGCCGCCCGCAAGACCGCGCGGCCCGACGCCCCACCACACGCCGACGAAGCGGCGCCGGAGGCCCCCGGGACCGCAAACGGAACCGGAACCGAGACCCCCGACGCGCCCGAGCCCGCGTTCCCGGTCCCGGGCGACGACCTCGCCGCCGCCTTCTTCGACCTCGACAACACCGTCATGCAGGGCGCCGCGATCTTCCACTTCGGCCGCGGGCTCTACAAGCGCGAGTTCTTCCGCCGCCGCGAGCTGGCCCGCTTCGCCTGGCAGCAGGCCTGGTTCCGGCTCGCCGGGGTCGAGGACCCCGAGCACATGCAGGACGCCCGCGACAGCGCCCTGTCCATCGTCAAGGGCCACAAGGTCTCCGAACTGATGTCGATCGGCGAGGAGATCTACGACGAGTACATGGCGGAACGGATCTGGCCGGGCACCCGCGCCCTGGCCCAGGCCCACCTCGACGCCGGCCAGAAGGTCTGGCTGGTCACCGCCGCCCCCGTCGAGACCGCCACGATCATCGCCCGCCGGCTCGGCCTGACCGGCGCCCTGGGCACCGTCGCCGAGTCCGTGGACGGCGTCTACACCGGCCGCCTGGTCGGCGAGCCCCTGCACGGCCCCGCCAAGGCGGAGGCGGTGCGCGCGCTGGCCGCCGCCGAGGACCTGGACCTCGCGCACTGCGCCGCGTACAGCGATTCGCACAACGACATTCCGATGCTGTCGCTGGTCGGGCATCCGTACGCGATCAATCCCGACACAAAACTGCGCAAGCATGCCCGGGCACACGACTGGCGGCTGCGCGACTATCGGACCGGCCGCAAGGCCGTGAAGGTCGGCGTCCCGGCCGCCGCCGGAGTCGGCGCCCTCGCGGGCGGCGCGGCCGCCGCGATCGCCCTGCACCGCCGCCGCAAGTAGGAACGCCGGGCCCCGCCCCTTCCACGGGCGGCCCCGGCGGCCATTCGCTCCCCTCTACCCGCGCCGTCGGCGCGGCACTCCGGCCTGCCCGACTCGGTCGCCGGGCACCCTGGAAGCGTCCATTCCGCGCACCCAAGTGATCAATAAGCGATCACCAACCCGCACTGAATATGCCCTGGACACGCAACAGAAGTGTCGGAACCGGTGATTTCAGCAACTGGGTGTAGCGCTGCCTGTACGAAGCGTTATTCTCCTCAAACGCATGCCGCCGCCCGCCTGTCGCCACGACGGGTGAACGGTCCCGCACTGCACGTGATGGAAGCTCTGCCTCTGGGAGTCCCGTGTACCCACCTGTCGGGGTTGACGCCTCGGGCCTGGCTACGCTGCGCGCAACGGTCCTCGACCACCTGCGCGGCTTCGTCCCCACCGCGTACGCCGTCCCCGCCCTCGCCGCCGCGGTCCCTGCCGGCTCCGGCCCGGCCGGTCCCTGCTACGCCCTGACCGACGGCGGAGCGACGGTGGGCAGACGCGGTCGCACCGGCGCGGCGTCCGCCGGCACCAGCGCGCCGACCGCCCGCCGCCCCACCGCGGACAGCGACCAGGCCCGCATGATGGACCTGGTCGAACGCGCCCAGGCGGGCGAGGCCGAGGCCTTCGGCCGCCTCTACGACCAGTACAGCGACACGGTGTACCGCTACATCTACTACCGCGTCGGCGGCAAGGCGACCGCGGAGGACCTCACCAGTGAGACCTTCCTGCGCGCGCTGCGCCGCATCTCCACCTTCACCTGGCAGGGGCGCGACTTCGGCGCCTGGCTGGTGACCATCGCGCGGAACCTGGTGGCGGACCACTTCAAGTCCAGCCGCTTCCGCCTGGAGGTCACCACCGGCGAGATGCTCGACGCCAACGAGGTGGAGCGCAGCCCCGAGGACTCCGTCCTGGAGTCCCTGTCCAACGCGGCCCTGCTCGAAGCCGTCCGCAAACTCAACCCGCAGCAGCAGGAGTGCGTGACCCTGCGCTTCCTCCAGGGCCTCTCGGTCGCCGAGACCGCCCGGGTCATGGGGAAGAACGAGGGCGCGATCAAAACGCTCCAGTACCGCGCGGTCCGCACCCTGGCCCGCCTGCTCCCGGACGACGCCCGCTGACACCGCCCCCGACGGCCCGCGAACCCACACGACGACCTCACACCCGGTGACCCCTCGATGACGCTGTGGTCCGATCATCCTTCGTCCGTAACCCAAGTGCCGCGCCGCTCGTTGTGCGGAATGCAGGCTCCCTGTGGACACGCCCTGCCCGAAGCCGCTCACTCGAAAGTGTGGATGTGCTCAAGGAAGGCAACCTTCCGGACACCTGGGGGAGTCGATCGTCATGACGAGAGGAGGTGCCGCCAGTGATCGCGAACGTGACCCCGCACCGGCGGGCGAACGCCTTCGCCCAGGCCCTGGAGGATCGGACCCCTTCCGACCTTTCGGAACCGGAACCGGCGGCCGAGCAGTCCGAGGCACCTGCCGAATCCGCCGACCACGACCGGTTGTTGGCCCTGGCGAGCGTGCTCGGCGAAAGAATGCCGCGCCCGGTGCTGGACCCCGAGGTCAAAGTGGTGCAACGAGCCCAGCTCGTCGCCGCCATGGAGGCCATGGTGATGGAAGAGAGAGCCGGGGGCGGTGCCGCCGCGGACCCTCAGGTGCCCGAGCAGCGGACCGGCCGCGGCGCCCACCGGGCGACCTCGCTCCGGAAATTGCGGCCCCGCTCCCGCTGGTCCAAGGGCATCGCAGCGGGCGGCCTCACCGTGGGTGTGGCCGCCGGGGCCTTCAGCGGAGTGGCCGCTGCCAGCACCGACGCCCTGCCCGGTGACTCCCTCTACCCGGTCAAGCTGGGCATGGAGGACCTCAAGCTGGGCATGGCCGACGAGGACGCGGACCGGGGCGAGCTCTACCTCGACCAGGCCTCCAACCGCCTGTCGGAAGCACGCAGGCTGATGGAACGCGGCCGCTCCGGCCCCCTCGACCACGAGGTCCTGGCCGAGATCCGGCGCGCCCTGGCGGGCATGAAGCACGACGCGGCCGAAGGCCACCGACTGCTCCAGGCGGCCTACGAACGGGACGGCTCGCTCGGCCCGATCCAGACGCTGTCCTCGTTCTCCCGCTCCCACCGCGACGCGTGGGGCCGGCTCCGCTCCAACCTGCCGCCACAGCTCCACGACGTCGGCGACCAGGTCACGTCGGTCTTCCAGGCCATAGACGATGACGTGGAGCCGCTCCAGGGCCTCCTGCCGAAGCCCCCGGAGCAGAGCCGCGGCGGACCGGGCTCCGGCCCCGCCACGCCGGGCGCACCGGCCGCCCCGGGCAAGCACCAGCAGCCCTCCCCGGCATCCGGCGCCCCCGCGCAGCCCACCGCGCCCGCAGCACCCAGCTCCTCCGACAGCCACGCCCCGGCTCCCGGAAGCGGGCTCCTCGGCGGCACCGGCGACCTGCTCCACCCCCCGGCACAGGGCGGCCAGTCCACCCCGGCCGCTCCGGTGGCCCCGGGCCTGCCCCAGCCGGACATCACCATCCCGCCCCTCCTCCCCAACCTCCTCCCGGGCTTGGGCCTCAAGGCGGAAGACGCCGAATAGGACGTACGAGGAGGGGCGGGACCACCCCGTGGTCCCGCCCCTCCTCGTCGTGCCGTCAGAAGAACACGGACCGCCGCTGCACCAGCAACTTGTACAGCGTGTGCTGGATCCGCTCCCGCACCTCGTCCGTCAGGTTGAACATCAGCATCGGATCCTCCGCCGCCTCCGCCGCGTACCCGTCCGTCGGGATCGGCTCCCCGAACTGGATCGTCCACTTCGTCGGCAGCGGCACCGCCCCCAGCGGCCCCAGCCAGGGGAACGTCGGCGTGAGCGGGAAGTACGGCAGCCCCAGCAGCCGCGCCAGCGTCTTCGCGTTGCCGATCATGGGGTAGATCTCCTCCGCCCCCACGATCGAACACGGCACGATCGGCGTCCCCGCCCGCAGCGCCGTCGAGACGAACCCGCCCCGCCCGAACCGCTGGAGCTTGTACCGCTCACCGAACGGCTTCCCTATCCCCTTGAAGCCCTCCGGCATCACCCCGACGAGCTCCCCGGCCTCCAGCAGCCGCTGCGCGTCCTCCGCGCACGCCAGCGTGTGCCCGGCCTTGCGCGCCAGCTCGTTGACCCCCGGCAGCATGAACACCAGGTCCGCCGCCAGCAGCCTCAGGTGCCGCTCCGCCGGATGGTGGTCGTGCACCGCGACCTGGAGCATCAACCCGTCCAGCGGGAGCGTCCCCGAGTGGTTCGCCACGATCAGCGCGCCACCCTCCTTCGGGATGTTCTCCACGCCCTTGACCTCGACCCTGAAGTACTTGTCGAACAGGGGCCGCATCAAGGACATCAGGACCTGGTCCGTCAGCTCCTTGTCGTAGCCGAACTCGTCGACCTCGTACTCGCCCGTGATCCGCCGCCGCAGGAACGCCAGCCCGCCCGCGATCCGCCGGTCCCAGTCGCCGGCGCCACCCGGCCGCCGGCCCACGGGCGCCTCCACCGGCGCCACCAGCTCCACCGGCCCGCCCTCCTGCGCCGCCGGAGGCCGCGCGGGAGCCGCCACCGCGTCCACCGCCCGCGCCGCGCGCGCACCGCCGCCGCCGCGCCGGCGCGGCCGGTCCTCGCCGAACGGAATGACCTTGGCGTCCGCCACTACCGCTCCACTCTCTCGTCGACTTTCAACAGCCCCGCCACCCGGTCCACGGCCCGCCCCACCCGCTCCGGCGGCAGCAGCCCGTTCCCCCGGCTCCGCGCGAAGTCCGCGAAGGTCTCCACCGTCGTGTACTGCGGCCGGAACCCCAGGACCTCGCGCATCTGCGTGGTCTCCACGACCCGCCCGTGCGTCAGCAGCCGGATCTGCTCCGGCGAGAAGTCCGTCACCCCGACCGCCCGCAGCGCCTGCCCCACCCACGTCACCGCCGGCAGCAGCAGCGGCACCGCCGGCCGCCCCAGCCGCCGCGCACACTGCGACAGCAGCAGGACCCCGTCCCCGGCGATGTTGAACGTCCCGCTGTTCAGCGTCCCCCGCCGCGGCTCACCCGCCGCCAGCCGCAACACGTCCACCACGTCGTCCTCGTGGACGAACTGCAGCCGCGGGTCGTAGCCCAGGACCGTCGGCATCACCGGCATCGAGAAGTACTCCGCCAACGCCGAGTCCGCGAAGGGCCCCAGGATGTTCGCGAAGCGCAGCACGCACACCGCCACGTCCGGCCGCCGGCGCGCGAAGCCCCGTACGTACCCCTCGACCTCGGCGGCCTCCTTCGCGAAGCCGGCCGCCGGCAGCGACTTCGGCTGCGTGGTCTCCGTGAACACCGCCGGATCCCGCGACGTGCCGCCGTACACGCTCGTGCTCGACTTCACCACGAGCCGCCGTACCGTCGGCGACTTCTGGCAGGCGCCCAGGAGCTGCATCGTCCCGATGACGTTCGTCTCCTTGACGGCGCTCCGGCCGCCCGGCGTCCCCGGGGCGCCCCCGGTGACCGCCAGGTGGACCACCGTGTCCACCGCGTGCTCGGCGAGCACCCGGGCGATCGCCGACTGTCTGATGTCCGCGTGCACGAACTCGGCCGAACCGAGCCGGTGCGGCGGGGTCACCGCATCGACCGCGATGACCCGCTCCACTTCCGGGTCGCGCTGGATGCGCCGCACGAAGCGGCCCCCCAGCTGCCGGGCAGCCCCGGTGACGAGCACGACCTTCCCCACGAGCTCAGCGCCTCCTCAAGAAGTACCCCCGGCTGCACCACAGCCCCCCCACCAGGATGGTGGAGGGGCTGCGGAGAACACGTACAGCTGCCGTTTACTTCTTGTTACGACGCTGGACGCGGGTGCGCTTGAGCAGCTTGCGGTGCTTCTTCTTAGCCATCCGCTTGCGCCGCTTCTTGATAACAGAGCCCACGACTACCCTCGCTCACTTCTCTTCACTCGGTGCGGGGCGTCTGGGCCCACACGACCTACGTCGGCCTAGCCTACCCGCCCGAGCTCCGAGCTTGTAATCCGAGCCTTCCGCAGGTGTTGCCCGAGCCTCATTCTCAGGCCGACTCCACCCCCACGAAGGACTCACGGAGGTACTCGTGGACCGCGTTCTCGGGGACCCGGAAGGACCGGCCCACCCGGATCGCGGGCAGATGACCGTTGTGCACCAGGCGGTACACGGTCATCTTCGACACTCGCATCACCGAGGCGACCTCCGCCACGGTCAGGAACTGAACCTCACTGAGAGGCCTCTCGCCAGCAGCCATGACACCCACCTTGACCTTCCGCGCATGACGGGCACCGGCTTCCCCTCCGGTTACTCCTCGTCGTCGCACGCTCACTCCCCAGAGTAGGGGCGCGTGATACGGCTGGGGAAGAGGAGCTACGGCCACTCCTGACGCACCGGCAGCCCCGCGCGCTGCAACACGAAGCGCGTGAGCGGTCCATAGGCCGCCGAGCGCACCGCGTCATCAAGCGGAACCACCGCCGCCACCCGCCCCTCGGCCTCCCCCACGAACAGCGCCGGATCATCCGTATCCGCCAGCCCGATCGCCTCCACACCCAGCTGACCTGCACCGCAGACCCACCCGTGATCCCCCACCACCAACTCCGGCAACGGCCCCCCGCACTCCGCCAGCGCCCCGAGCGCGACCCGAACCGGGAGCGGCGAATGGGTGTGTGCGCCGGTGGCACTCCCGGCTCCCCGCGCGCCGGGTTCCCGCACCAGTGCGACTCCCCCTACGTAATCCAGCCGGTGCTCACGTACGCCGAACCGGGTCGCCATGTCGACATGCACCCCCTGCGCCGGAGTGAGGACAGCACAGCCCGCCGCCGACATCGCCCTCGCCAAAGCGGCGTAGAACCCCAGCAGCCGATGCGGGTGCCCCGTACCGAACAACACCGGCGCCCCCGCCACCGCCGCCTCCCGCAGCCGCTCCGCGAACAACCCGAGCGCCGCCACCGTACGCCCCGGATCGATCACGTCCGGCCCGCTGACCTGCGCCGGATCCGCGGACACCCCGCACCGGTCCGCCATCAGCCCCAGCAGCGCACCCACGTCCCACCGGCCATCCGGATCGAGCCCCAGCAACACCCGGGGATCCCGCGCCGCGAACAGCCGGTAGCTGCGCAGGCTCTCCTCCCGCGTCGTCGCGACGGGCCCGGCCAACCGGGCGGCCAGCAGATGCGCGCGCAACGCGCCCTCGCTCAACACCCTCCGATGCTGCCGCACCCCATCTGCCGCAGCATCAGTTCCGCCCCACAGACCCACAGTTGGCGTAACCGCACCTCGCCTGACCACCCGTCACAACAGCATCCCCCGCAACGGGAACACCGCCCGACGCGTCGCCAGAACGGCCTGATCCGTACGGTCCGCCGGATCGTAACCCGCGTCCCAGTCCCGCCACGCGACCTCCCGCCCGTCCGTCATCCGGGCCGGCCCCCACTGCCGCGTCCGCGCGTACACCTCGTCCCGCCACGACTGCGGCACCATCGCCGCCGGATCCACCGGCCGGTGCGCCGCGATCCCCACCAGGTGCGTCCACGACCGCGGGACCACGTCCACCACCGCGTACCCGCCACCGCCCAGCGCCAGCCACCGCCCGCCCGCGAACTCGTGCGCCAGCCCGTGACAGGCCTCCTGCACCGCCCGCTGCGCGTCCAGCGACACCGCCAAGTGGGCCAGCGGGTCCTCGAAGTGCGTGTCCGCCCCGTGCTGGGTCACCAGCACCTGCGGCCGGAAGTCCGCCAGCAGCTCCGGCACCGTCGCGTGGAACGCCCGCAGCCACCCCTCGTCCCCGGTCCCGGCCGGCAGCGCCACGTTCACCGCACTGCCCTCGGCCGCCGGACCACCCGTCTCCTGCGGCCAGCCCGTCTGCGGGAACAGCGTCCGCGGATGCTCGTGCAGCGACACCGTCAACACCCGCGGGTCGTCCCAGAACGCAGCCTGCACCCCGTCCCCGTGGTGCACGTCCACATCCACGTACGCGACCCGCTCCGCCCCCAGCTCCAGCAGCCGCGCGATCGCCAGCGCCGCGTCGTTGTACACGCAGAACCCCGCCGCACCGCCCGGCATCGCGTGGTGCAGCCCACCCGCGAAGTTCACCGCGTGCACGGCCTCACCCCGCCACACCGCCTCCGCCCCCGCCACCGACTGGCCGGCGATCAGCGCGGACGCCTCGTGCATCCCGCGGAACGCCGGATCGTCCATCGTCCCCAGCCCGTACGAGCCGTCCGCCACCCCGGGGTCCGCCGACACCTCCCGCACCGCCGCGACGTAGTCCTCGCGGTGCACCAGCCTCAAGGTCGAGTCCCCGGCCGCCCGGGCCGCCCGCACCTCCATCTCCCGGTCCAGCCCGAAGGCACGCACCAGGCCCATGGTCAGCGCCAGGCGCACCGGGTCCATCGGATGGCTCGGTCCGAAGTCATACCTCGTTACCGCCTCGTCCCACATCAACAGCCCGGTCACCGGCTCGCCGCTCATGCCGCACACCGTATCGGGCCCGGTCCACCGCGCCGAACGAGCCGGCGTAGAGCAGCGTGACGAGGACCAGCGCCATCGGCACCACCATGGCGCCCCGGTAGTTCCACGCGTCCCCGATCCCGCCCACGAGCGGCGAACCGATCAGGAAACCCACGTAGTTGAAGATGTTCAGCCGCGCCACCGCCGTGTCCGAGGCGTTCGGGAACAGCCGCCCCGCCGCCGCGAAGGTCTGCGGCACGATCACGCACAGCCCGATCCCCAGCAGGGTGAACCCCAGCATCCCCACCCAGGCACCCGGCGCCACCGCCACCACCCCGAACCCGGCCGCGGCCACCACCGCACCGCAGCGCACCACGGCCACCGCCCCGAACCGCCGCACCCCCAGGTCCCCCACGGCCCGCCCGACGAGCGTGGTCACCATGTACACGTTGTAGGGCACGGTCGCCAGCTGCTCCGAGCTCCCCAGCACGTCCTGGAGGTACTTGGCGCTCCAGTTCGACACCGTCGAGTCCCCGATGTACGCGCACGCCATCACCAGGCACAGCGGCAACAGCAGCCGCCCGCCCCGCTCGGGCCACCCCTGACCGGCCTCCGCCGCCCCGGCAGCCTTCACGTCCACGTAGTACCGGCTGCCGGCCAGCGCCAGCGGCAGCACGACCGCCACGGCCGGCAGGTACCCGGTGAACAGCGACAGGTGCCAGTGCGCCCCCGCCCAGGCCGCCGACGCCCCGACGATCCCGCCCAGGCTGTACGCGGCGTGGAAGCCCAGCATGATGGAACGCCCGTACGCCCGCTGGAGGCTGACCCCGAGCATGTTCATCGAGGCGTCCAGCGCGCCCACCGAGAGCCCGAACACCCCGAGGGCCACAGCCACGTGCCACATCCGGCTGCCCGCCCCGACCCCCAGCAGCGCCAGCAGGACCACGGGCTGCGCCCACCGCAGCACGGCGCCGGGCCCGACCCGCTTCACCAGGTGCTCGGTGGCGACGCTGGAGGCCCCGGCGAGGACGGGCACGGCGGCGAGGAAGGCGGGCAGCAGCCCGTCGGATATCCCGTACCGGTCCTGGATGGCCGGGATGCGGGTCACGAGCAGGGCGAAGGCGACCCCTTGAGCGAAGAAACTGAACCCGAGGGCACCGCGGCCCCGCCGCAACCGCACGTCATCTGTCATGGCGGCACAGCGTAGGCCCCGGCCCTACCCGTGGGTAGAGAGATCACGCACCCAATCCGAGCAGGGCCGACAGCTCCTTCATCTCCCCGAAGCAGGCGGTGGCGCCGGGGAGCTCCGCCGCGGGAACCATGGAGGTGAAACCGAGCACGTCCATGCCGGCGGCCCGGGCGGCCTCGATCCCGAGCGGGCTGTCCTCGACGACCACGCACCGCGAGGGGTGGACGCCCATCATGTCGGCGGCGTGCAGGAACAGGTCCGGCGCCGGCTTGCCCCGGCCGACGTCCTCCGCGCTGAAGATCCATTCCTCCTCGAACCATTCGTCGAGTCCGGCGCTGCGGTGCCCGACGCGGATCCGCTCGTGGCTGCTGGAGGAGGCGACGCAGTACGACACCCCCTGCGCGGAGAGCTCGGCGAGCACGTCGGTCACCCCGGGGACGGGCCGGAGTTCGCGCGCGAACGCCGCGAAGATCCGCTCGTGGAGGACCTGGTCGAAGTCCGCCGGCAGCCGCTGCCCGGTGCGTTCCTGGACGAGGTCGTGCACCCGGTGCACGGCGCCGCCCATGTAGTCGCGCAGGGATTCCTCGTACGTGGTGGGGTGCCCGACCTCCGTCAGGTACGTGGCGAGGATGGTGTTGGAGAGCGGCTCGCTGTCCACGAGGACGCCGTCGTTGTCGAAGATGACCAGCTGGTAGACCATCGGCCCACCATACGAGTGCCCGCCTCCCCCGCCCCGCAGCGCGGTGCGGGTAAACGGCTGAAAACGCAGAAAAGCCCCGCACCATGACTGGTGCGGGGCTTTCCCACAATGATTGTTCGGCGGCGTCCTACTCTCCCACAGGGTCCCCCCTGCAGT